>JARIAV010000055.1 GCA_029257685.1 Butyricicoccus sp. | reverse complement strand
GATCACCAGAAAATTGGTCGGTGTTGCACCGGTGATGCACAAGACCAGATACCAATAGATCCCCAGCAGGATCATTCCCATGATGTTTCCCCCGTTCCGCTTCATAACGCGTTTCTCCTCTCTTATTTTGTGCCCAGCGGCAGTCCTGTGATTTCACGCAGTAGCTCGATCGGTGCCTTTCCCTCGGGATAGCGTGCCGAAATCCCTGTTGTACCTCGATTTCCATCTCTATACCATACTCGGAATTCCAAGTGCGTTTGCCCGCCAAATTCTTCCCATGCAACATCCTTGCCCGCTGAATAGATCTGGCTTTCTCCACAAAGATCCTGTACCAATGCTGTAATCGTCTCAGGATCTCGGATCGTAATCAGCTTTTCTGCATCAGAGTCGGATTCTGCATACAATTTGGAGGAGAATTCTCGGATCTCTATATACTCAACTCTTGTAACATCAAGCGACTGCGGTTCCAGTCCGACGAGCTGCTTCAGCAGTGCCAGTGTTTGGGTATCCGAAGGATATACTTGCATGCTATCCAAGCGAGTCTCCAGGAACGACTCCATCTCTTCCGCAACCGGAGTGTAATCTTCTTTTGCACTTCCCAAAAAACGCATCTGCATCACTGGAATCTCTTGCCTGTGTTTTGCTGCATTTTGGATCTGCTCTTTCTTCAAGGCCTCCAGCACCCGCTCGATGTCCGCTGTTTTTTCGATCACATAGTTCGCACCAAGTCCCATTGGCACCATCTGCGCCGTTACCTGCAATCGGATATCGCCATCCCCAGTATTTTCTGGGATTTGTGCTTGCTGAAGTGCCATATAGGATTTGATATAGGCTTCACTTTGCATCAAAGGATCCAGCAGATCTCGAATGAGCTTCTCACCGGTTACATATTTACGGGAGACCTGTTTTCCATTTTTCAGCTCATAATGGATATAAACATCTGTATAGGGGTTGTTCTCCCGTTCACTTTCCGAATCGACTGAAAACAGCTCCTGCCCAACCTGTGGAACAAGACGCTCCGCAATCTGTGTGACCAGATGGATGTTTTCCGGATCTGTGAGGGGGATGATGCCCCTTGTCTCTGGTTCATTCCAGCTAAACCCATATCTCGAGCGATCTGCCATATTCCAAAGTCCAACTGCTGCGATATCTGTTTCCTTCGGGATATAGCGATTATACCCAAACACATCCATGCGCAGTCCAGCCAGAGCCGCAGCCGCTACGATACATACCGCGATCATCTGCTTCCAATGATGGAACATTGCCTTAAAGTCAAAATCATAGATGATCTCCACCACAGCATGGAACAAAACAATGCCCAAAAACAGTCCAAACCATCTCCAGTATTCGTTGCCGTAAAACAGCTCCGTGAACATCCACGCGCACGCAGAGCCCATGAACAGACACATATACCAGCGGATCGGGGCTTTCAAGGGTGTAAATGCGATCGCTGTACCCGCGCGCTCACTTTTCCTGCGCACAAACAGTACATAAGCTAACGCAAGCAGTACGATCGTCCAAATTGCGGGTGCGATCAGACCGTGCATCCCTGAGCCAGAATCGAACGGTGTACCAAAAAAGGTCATCCCCTGCTTTTCTGCACTTGTAGCAAAATACTTGATGATCGGACTCATAAAATATAAGCCATTTGTATGTTCCACATAAGTCTGCAAATAGCTTATTTTCCATGCATCGATCATAAGCGCAAACAGTGGGATACTCACCTCTGCCCAGATCCCCAAAAGGATAGTGATGATGGTATTTCCTGTTACGACCGTACAAACTACGGCAAGGGTATAATTGAGCAGGAAAAATACGGTATGCGCGAGAAAGGTCTGTATCCATCCGCCCGCTGTCAGCAAGCCGCCCAGTCCCATGCTCATCGCAACAATCGTTGTCAAAACAAATACCAGCAGGAAAACAGGAAGCACCAGTAAGATACCGGATACATAATTGAGTACGAACAGGCGTCCGCGGTTCATTGGAAGTGCATGATAAAAATCTACCTGCTGCCGATCATGCAAATAGCGGAACATCGCCACACCACACAGGATCGCCAAAAATACAACGACGATTTTGATAAAGGGATTATCCATCGAGAGGATCTGCAGCGCAGTATCCTGTGCTCCTCTCAGGATCTCCTCCTTTGACGTGGGCTTCCTTCCAGCCTCGATCAGATGGGCGTATTCCTCCATCTGTCTTTGGAAGTTTTGATTGACGACGAATACCGGCAAGAGAAGGGTGGACAGTGAACCCAGGAATGTAAGCACGACTGCCCAGAGACGGCTGGACAGGTTCCGCCGCACAAGCGTTTTATAGGATGAGTTTTTTGAGGTCATAACCCACTACCTCCGTTTCACTGATAAAGATCTCTTCCAGCGTCAGCGGAAGCATTTCATAAAAGGTCGGCTGCAAAACAGCGATCCGCGCTTCCAGCTCCTCGCGTGTCCCGCGCACCGTAATGGTATGAAGCGAACCTCTTTGCTCACGCTTCAGCACCTCCATACCGGCAAACGGATCATGCTCCAAGGGCTGCTGAATGATCATCTGCACCTTATGCATCCCGATTTTCATATCTTCGAGATCTTTGGAAAAGAGGATGCCGCCGCGGTGCAGCAGACCCACATGGTCGCAGATGTCCTCCAGCTCACGCAGGTTATGAGAGGCAATGACCGGTGTCATACCGCGTTCTGCCACATCGCCTGCAAACAGACCCTTGACCGTCTGTCGTGCTACGGGATCGAGTCCATCAAAGGTCTCGTCACAGAACAGATAATCGGTGTTTGCACTGATGCCGCAGATGACCGAGACCTGCTTCTTCATGCCCTTGGAAAAGGTACGGATCTTGCGTCTGCCGTCCAGTCCAAAGCCATCCATCAGCTGCTTATATCGCGCATCGTCGAAATGCGGATACAGAGCCTTATAGTAGCTTTTCATTTCGTCCGGTGTGCTGTTTGCAAAGAAATACTGCTCATCGGAAATATAAAAACACCGCTGCTTGAGTGCTTCGTTTTCATACACGGTTTCATTGTCGATCCTGACCGTGCCTTCATCGGGCTGCAAAATACCAGCCAGCATACGCAGGAATGTAGATTTTCCGGCGCCATTGGAACCGATCAGTCCATACACAGAGCCCTTTTGGATCTCTGTATCCACATGATCGACCGCAACCAGACCGCCAAACTGTTTGGTTGCCTGCTGTGTTTGAATCATGTGTGTCCCCCTCCTTCTTCTTTCATCCACTGAATAAACGTCGTATCGTCTATCCCGATCTTTTTTGCGGCTTCCAGCAAATCCAAAAACTGTGTTCGAATATCTTCCATACGACGCTCGCGCAGCATTGTTGCATTGGGTGAAACAAAGTTGCCCTTTCCCTTGACCGAATAGATGACCCCTCGGCTCTCCAGCTCACTATATGCACGCTGGATCGTATTCGGATTGATGGACAACTCCGACGCCATCTGTCGGACAGACGGCAGCTGACTGTCTGGCAGCAGCACCCCATGCACAACCATTTGCTCAACCTCATCTACGATCTGCTCATAGATCGGACGACTATCCCGATAGTTGATGCCAAACATTGCGCGCCTCCTTTCCTCATGTGTATTAACTGTACTGTGTGTCTTAGTACAGTTAGAGTATAGCATGCTCCTGCATGGCTGTCAAGAGCTCCTGTGCGCATTTTTATCTATTCTTTTTGTTCTCCCCTATTTCTTTCTTTTTGTCATAAAATATAAGAAATCCTCTTATTTTGTCTTTCCCTTTATGATATAATACCTCTATATGATGGGGATCGATCCCCAGAGAAAAAACGAGATCGCAGGAGGCTATCGTATGGTACAGATCGGAAACGAATGGGATGACATCCTCAAAGATGAATTTTCCGCCGATTATTTTCAAAAAATCGAGCAAACACTGGAAACCGAATACGCAGAGCAGGAGATCTTCCCTCCCAGAAAAGACATTTTCAACGCACTGCGATATACTCCATATTCTGAGGTAAAAGCAGTCCTGCTCGGTCAGGACCCCTACCACGGCCCCGGACAGGCGCATGGTCTTTGCTTCTCCGTCCAGCCGGGTGTCACGCCACCGCCCAGCCTGCGCAATATGTTCAAGGAATTGGAAAGCGATATGGGGATCTCCAAGCCACAGAACGGCTGTCTGACTTCTTGGGCAGAGCAGGGCGTCCTGATGCTCAACACCACCCTGACCGTGCGCCGCGGTCAGGCAAACAGCCATAGCAAGATCGGCTGGACGCGCTTTACCGATACCATCATCAAAAAGCTCAATACACGCGACACCCCGATCGTATTCCTGCTGTGGGGCGGCCCTGCACGCAGCAAGAAGGCACTCATCACCAATCCCCAACACTGCATCTTAGAATGTGCGCACCCCTCGCCCCTGTCCGCCCACAACGGATTTTTCGGCTGTCATCATTTCTCCCAGTGCAACGAATTCCTGATGGCGCATGGGATCGCACCGATCGACTGGACACTTTGACTTTTACCGGCACGAGATACAAAAAACCTCTGGCATCCCCATTTTAGATACCAGAGGTTTCTGTTTTCTGCAAGGTATTACTTGAGGCTGCCGCGCACGCCCCATGTATCATATTCGCCCCACGAGAGATAGATGTCCTCCGGTGGAACACCGGTGACTTTCGTGAGCAGTTCAAACACAGCTTCTGTAAAGCGTTTCTTATCTGCAAATTCAGCGGTTTTATAGCATCGTACATCGGCAAACACAAGAGGACGCGCCGCGCCCTGAAAGTACATGGTATGGTTTTCCGAAATATCCACCATGAGTGCCTGTTCGGTCTTTCCGGGAATGAGCGTGATGTGCTCACCCAATCCGCTCTTGATCGCATCCTTCTGCGCCGCGGTCAGGCTTCCGGTTACATGGATCCCAATATATGGCATGGAGATCGTTCCTCGCTTTCGTTGTTTTCTGTATCCATTATACCGTTTTCCAGCAAATCTTTTTGAATCATTTGTAAATCTTTTTGGAGACACAAGACGAATCTGAGCATTTGTGTTATCATAGAAATACGGACATTGTATATCCGCATTTTTCAAAACCAAAGGAATGGATCACAATGGATATTAAGTGTACGCAAAATATTTTCAAAAGCTCCAATGGCCGCTCCAATGTGACCTATTATATCTTGATGCCTGAGGGCGTGGAACTGCGCGGCATCATACAGATCTCACACGGTATGTGCGAATATTTTTCCCGCTATACCGTATTTGCAAAATACCTGTGTTCCCTCGGCTTCATCGTCTGCGGGAACGATCATATCGGGCACGGGGCCTCTGCGCCGCGCACCAATGAGCTTGGCTTCTTTGCCGTGCGTGACGGGTGGGATTTTCTGGTACAGGATATGCAGAAGCTCACCGATATCATGCAGGCGCGGTATCCGGAGCTGCCCTACTTCGTCTTTGGGCATTCGATGGGATCGCTCATCACACGCATCTATCTGACCCATTGCGGCGAACGACTCTCCGGCTGTATCCTGTGCGGTACGGCAGGCCCGAATCCGCTGGCACGCACCGGCATCCGTATGGCAAATTCGGTCGCGCACTCCAAAGGTATGACCTATCGTTCCTCATTCCTCTCCAATCTGGCATTCAAAAACTATAACCGCAAGATCGCAGAGCCACACACGACCTTTTCCTGGCTCAGTCGGGATCCCAATGTCGTGCAGATGTTTCAATCCGATGCCAAGTGCAACTTTGTTTTTACAGCGACCGGCTTTCGCGATCTGTTCACCCTCGTAGAACGTGCCAATCATGCGCGCTGCTTCAAACAGACCCCCCACGATCTGCCGCTCCTGCTCATCGCAGGCGACCGCGATCCTGTGGGCGGCTACGGAGACGGGGTGCGCCGTGTCGCACGCCTGTATCATGCTGCCGGACAAAAAGATCTGGATGTGATCTTCTACAAAGATGCGCGGCATGAGATCCTCAATGAGACCAACCGGTTGGATGTCTTTGGTGATATCTCCCGCTGGATCGAACAACACCTAGCGCAATCCCCCATCGAAGAGACAACAGAGGAGGCTACAGAACATGTTACTGACAACGATTGAGACCTTACCCGATCAGAAATTTACAGCACTCGGTCTGGTGCGTGGCAGCACCGTACAGTGCAAGAACCTTGGGCATGACTTTATGGCAGGGCTCAAGAATCTGGTTGGCGGCGAGATGAGTGATTATACCGAGCTTATGGAGGAAAGCCGCAACATTGCGACCGAGCGCATGGTACGCGAAGCCGAACGCCTTTTGGCGGATGCGATCATCGGCGTGCGTTACAGCTCTTCTGCCATTGCCGCAGGTGCAGCCGAGATCATGGCATACGGCACAGCCGTCAAATTCCTATAAGTCACAGATTTCCATTGGATATCAAAAAGACGAGCCGCACGGCTCGTCTTTTTTTGTGCTTTGTCCTAGTTACTTTGTCCACTGCGCCTGTTCTGCGCCCTTTTCAAATTCGGCAAGGAAGCCCTTTACATTGGCTCTGATATCGCCGCCGAATACAGCCGAACCGGCAACGATCACATCTGCACCTGCCGCGATACATGCTGCAACATTGCTCTGCTTTACGCCGCCGTCGATCTCCAGCTCGCAGGCATAGCTGCCTTGCTGGATCGCCTGCCGCACGGCACGGATCTTATCCATACATTCCGGAATGAATCCCTGCCCGCCGAAGCCCGGCTCCACGGTCATCAAGAGGATCATATCGCAATAGGGCAGAAGCTCGATCGCGGTCTCTGCCGGTGTCTTGGGCTTGATGACGCAAGCCGCCTTCACACCGGCGGCGCGGATCTTTTGCAGCTGCGCCTTGGTATCCCCATTTGCCTCACAGTGTACCGTGATGATATCCGCACCAGCGGCGATAAAATCATCCAGATACGCGTCGGGATCGGTAATCATCAAATGTACATCGAGCACGGCATCTGTCGCTTTCCGCAGGGACTTGACGACTGGCGCACCGATGGTAAGATTGGGCACAAAATGCCCATCCATCACATCTACATGTACATATTCTGCACCTGCATCGACTGCGGTTTGGATATCCCGCGCAAGGTTTGCAAAGTCTGCGGACAGGATGGACGGAGAAAGTTTGATTTTCATAAATGTATTACACTCCTTCTTCATTGGAAACCTGTGTGCTGCTGCGCGTTCTCATCTCGCATTTCCCCCAGAAAGGCTTCGCTGCGATGCAGCGGCTTTCTGCGGTACACACGGATTTCCCAGTTGTACCCCCAACTCTTTGATTAAATTATACACGATATCCGCATAATTTCAATGACGTTTCGTCAGATTATCGCTTGCACAGCGGGCACGGTTCAGGTATGATATTAGTAGGATTTTCTGTTTTTATGGGCAATTTTTTTGGTTATTTGACCAATTTCATTGCATTCATGGGAACAGGAACATGAAACAATCTGATTTTCTATTTGAAGGAGTCCGAAATGGCAGTTTATCGTTGTTATTCCGAGAAGCGCCCCGGTTTTGATGTTGAGGCGCGCGGACTGTTTGACAGCCTGCACAATCTTCTGGAGATCCACGCTTTGACCGGTGTGCGCTACCTGTGCCGCTATGATGTCGAGGGTGTGGACGAAACCGTATACGAAAAGGCAAAGCGTATCGTATTTTCCGAGCCGATGGCGGATGTCTGCTATGATGAAACATTCCCTGCCTCTGACGGCGCACATACCGTGCTTGCGGTCGAGCCGCTGCCCGGTCAGTTCGACCAGCGTGCGGACTCCTGCGCACAGTGTATCCAGCTGCTCGTACAGGGCGAACGTCCTGCCGTTGCCGCTGCCAAGGTCTATGTGCTCGAGGGTGACCTGTCTGCCGAGGATCTCGCGCAGATCAAGTCCTATCTCATCAATCCGGTCGAATCCAGAGAAGCATCTATGGACAAGCCTTCCACCTTGCACACAGAGTATGAAGTGCCGACTGAGGTAGCTTCCGTCTCCGGCTTTATCGGCATGGACACCGATGCACTTTCCGAAATGCAGCGTTCGATGGGGCTTGCGATGGATCTTGACGATCTCAAGTTCCTGCAAACCTATTTCCGCGATGAAGAACACCGTGACCCCACCATCACCGAAGTGCGCATGGTCGATACCTACTGGTCTGACCACTGCCGCCATACCACCTTCCTGACCCAGATCGACCATGTGACCTTTGAAGATCCCATGGTACAGCAGGCATACGACCAGTATCTTGCAGCGCGTGTCGAGGTCTACGGCGAGGAAAAGGCTGCGAAGCGTCCGGTGACCCTCATGGATATCGCGACTGCGGCTGCCAAGGTGCTCAAAAAGCGCGGTTATCTGACAAACCTTGACGAATCCGAGGAGATCAACGCCTGCTCGATCCGCGTCACGGTACAGGTGGACGGCAAGCCGGAAGAATGGCTGCTCATGTTCAAAAACGAGACCCACAACCACCCGACCGAAATCGAACCGTTCGGCGGTGCAGCGACCTGTCTGGGCGGCGCGATCCGCGACCCGCTCTCCGGCCGTTCCTATGTTTATCAGGCCATGCGCGTGACCGGTGCAGGAGATCCGACCGTTCCCCTGTCCGAGACTATGGCGCATAAGCTGCCCCAGCGCAAGCTGTGTACGACTGCTGCCGCTGGCTATTCCTCTTACGGCAACCAGATCGGCCTTGCGACCGGTTTGGTACATGAGTTCTACCATCCGGGCTATGTCGCAAAGCGCATGGAGATCGGCGCGGTCGTAGGTGCTGCCCCTGCAAGCAACGTCATCCGTGAAGTTCCGGAAGCAGGTGATATCGTGATCCTGCTCGGCGGCAAGACCGGTCGTGACGGCTGCGGCGGTGCAACCGGTTCTTCCAAGAAGCACACCGAGGACTCTCTTGAGACCTGTGGTGCGGAAGTCCAGAAGGGCAACCCACCAGAGGAGCGCAAGATCCAGCGTCTGTTCCGCAATCCGGAGGTCACACGCATGATCCGCCGCTGCAATGACTTTGGTGCAGGCGGTGTATCCGTTGCGATCGGTGAGCTGGCAGACGGTTTGGATATCGACCTCAACGCTGTACCGAAGAAGTATGACGGTCTGGACGGCACGGAGCTTGCCATCTCCGAATCGCAGGAGCGTATGGCAGTCGTCGTTCGTGCAAAAGATGTCGATGCGTTCATCGCAGAGGCTGCAAAGGAAAATCTGGAAGCTGTTGTGGTTGCCGTTGTCACCGACGAAAACCGTCTGCGGATGCGCTGGAACGGCAAGCTGATCGCAGATGTCTCCCGCGACTTCCTGAACACCAATGGCTGTGCAAAGCATGCAGATGCAGTCGTACCGGCAATGGAAGCACCCAATTGTGCGATCCTGCCCGAGGGTGACACCGTGCGCGAGCAGATCCTGAACCAGATGTCCACACTGGGCATTTGTCTGGAGCGCGGTCTGACCGAGCGTTTTGACGGCTCGATCGGTGCAAACTCTGTCTTTATGCCATTCGGCGGCAAGAATCAGCTGACCCCTGCACAGGTCATGGCGGCGGCCCTTCCTGCCCTGCATGGTCAGTGCTCCACCGCTTCTGTCATGTCCTTCGGCTTCGACCCGTATTATACCGAGCAAAATCCATTCCTCGGCGCATCTGCCGCTGTGGTAGAATCGGTTGCCAAGCTCGTTTCCGCCGGCTGTGACTATAAGACGGCTTATCTCACATTCCAGGAATATTTCGAGCGTCTGGGGCGCGATCCCAAGCGTTTCGGCAAGCCACTTTCCGCCCTGCTCGGTGCATACGCCGCACAGGAAGCCCTGTGTCTGGGCGCGATCGGCGGCAAGGACTCCATGTCCGGCTCCTTCGACGATATGGACGTACCGCCTACCCTCGTCTCCTTTGCCATTGCGCCAGAGGAAGCAAGCAAGCTGATCTCTCCGGAGTTCAAGGGTGCAGGGCATCCGGTTTATCTCTTTGATGCCGCATACAACGAGGACGGCTCCCCCGATTATCAGGCGATCCGCTCCATGTGGGAGGAGATCACCCGCCTGATCCATTCCGGCACCATCGTTTCCGCATGGGCACTGTCTGTCGGCGGCACCGCAGAAGCCATCTGTAAGATGAGCGTCGGTAATGACATCGGCTTCTCCTTCGATGACCTGTTCCCCGGAGAGGCCCTGTTCCTCAAGAACTTCGGCGGCATCGTTGTCGAGTCCACAGAAGAACTGCCTGCTTACTGGAAGATCGGTACCACCATCGCAGAGCCTGAGATCCGCGTTGCTGATGAAGTCATCTCTCTCTCCGAGCTGAAATCCGCGATGGAAGGCACGCTGGAATCGGTGTTCCCGACACAGGCTCCGGCACAGGACGACAACCTGCGCACCATCTCGTACACCGAACGCACGGTTTCCGCACCGGCTGTCAAGCATGCAAAGCCGCTCGCAGTCATTCCGGTATTCCCCGGCACGAACTGCGAATATGACACCGCACGCGCGGTTGAGCATGCAGGCGGCGCCGCTGAGATCATTGTCGTGCGCAACTTCTCTGCCGATGCACTGGCACAGTCCGCGGCACAGCTCGAGGAAGCCATCCGCCGCGCACAGATGGTCATTCTGCCGGGCGGCTTCTCCGGCGGTGACGAACCGGACGGCTCCGGTAAGTTCATCGCGTCCTTCCTGCGCGGCCCCGGCATCAAGGATGCCGTGCATGAGCTGCTGCAAAAGCGTGACGGCTTGATGCTGGGTATCTGTAACGGCTTCCAGGCACTCATCAAGCTCGGTCTGGTCCCCTATGGTGAGATCCGCGATCTGGACGAGACCTGCCCGACCCTGACCTTCAACCTCATCGGTCGTCACCAGTCCAGCTATGTGACCACACGCGTTGCATCCGTCAAGAGCCCGTGGCTGTCCTCCTGTGAGGTAGGCGACCTCCATTCCATCGCCATCTCGCATGGTGAGGGCCGTTTCGTTGCTCCACAGGCAGAGATCGACCGTCTGATCGCAAACGGTCAGGTCGCATTCCAGTACACCGATCTTTCCGGTGCACCGTCTATGGATATCGCATACAACCCGAACGGCTCCCTGTGCGCGATCGAGGGTATCACCTCTCCGGATGGACGCGTTCTGGGCAAGATGGGTCACACCGAACGCTTCAGCCCATACGTTGGCAAGAACATCTATGGCGAGAAGTATCAGCCGCTGTTTGAAAACGGCGTGAAGTACTTCCTGTAAGATAACTGCATATCTTATATTTCTGGATGATGAAAGCCGCTTGTCGTAAATGACAGGCGGCTTTTTGCAGCAAACACAACAAAAAGAAGAGGCATATCCCCTTCTTTTTGCTTACGATCTTATTTTGCAGCCGGTGCCTGTGCCGGTTCAAATTCCTGCATCACGCTGGGCTTGAACGGTGCCTTGTTCGGTCTGCCCTCTTCCTTTGCCACATACGCCATCAGTTCATTGAACATGGTATCCGCTTTGGACATGGCATCTGCC
>JARIAV010000038.1 GCA_029257685.1 Butyricicoccus sp. | reverse complement strand
CAACGTGTATGCAAGTTTTTCCCGCCGCCGCATACAATGCCACAAAGGAGGTATGTCTATGAAAACCGATCCCCCAACCGTACACTGCATCTTTGCAGAAAACGCACCTGCGCTCCCTGCGCTCATACAGTCCACTTTCCGGCTCTATCTCAAACACATACAGGAGAAAACGGTTTCCGATACCGTTCCTGCCGCTCCGGTGCATCAAGATGCGCCTTGAAGCCTCTGCACCCGTTCACGCGGCACTCTATATCCGCCTCTCCAAAGAAGATGCACGGGACGGCCCTTCTGAGAGTGTCCAGAACCAGCTCGCCCTTTTACAGGACTTTGCCGCAAAGCATGGGCTCTCCGTATATGATACATACATCGACGATGGATGGAGCGGCACACGCTTCGACCGTCCCGGCTTCCAGCGCATGATCCGCGACATCGAAGCCCATAAGATCGATATGGTCATTACAAAGGATCTCTCCCGACTCGGACGCGATTATATCATGACGGGCTACTATATGGAGCGGTATTTTCCGGAACATCGGGTACGCTATCTCTCTGTGCTCGATGGCATCGACACAGGCACGGAGACAGCCGCCAACGAACTGACCCCATTTTGTGCCATCCTGAGCGACCTCTATGCCAAGGATATCTCCAAGAAGATCCGAAGTGTCAAGCATGACAAGCAGTGCAAGGGACAATTCATCGGCGGAAAAGCGGTCTATGGCTATCAGCTGCATCCCACGGAGAAAAACAAACTCATCCCAGATGAAACGGCTGCCCCTGTTGTGCGCCAGATCTTTTCCCTCGCGCTTTCCGGTCAGAGCAGCCGACAGATCGCGGTCTGGCTCAATGCGCACGGGATCCCCTCCCCTGCGGTCTATGCCCATCTGCCGGTTTCGGGCAGCAGTCCCTATTCCGGTCAATGGAGCAGCAGCAGGGTGTCGGAAATGCTGCAAAACGAAACCTATATCGGCAATATGGTGCAGGGTCGGCGCGTCAAGCTCAGCTATAAATCCAAAAAATGTCTGCATCAGCCCAAGGAAAAATGGATCGTCGTACCGGATACACACACACCCATCATCGATCGGGAAATCTTTTTCAAGGTACAGCAGCTGCTGCAAAGCCGCCGCCGCACACGCCGGCGTACCTATGATTTTCCGCTCAAGGGCAGGATCTTCTGCCATGAATGTGGATACCCGCTCGGCGTTGTGAATCGAAAAAATGCCGCCGGACAGGATGTGCTGTATTTTATATGCCGCACCTACCAGCGTTTTACGAGATCCGGCACCTGCACCTGCCATTCCATCAAGGAGCAAACGGTCCGCACCGCCGTCTTCGATACGCTGCACCGGTTTTGCGATCCATATCTCACGCAGGCTTTCCTGCTTCCCATCGCAGACTCCGTGCTGCAAGCACAGCACACAAAGGACGCAGACCGCACCTTGCAGACCCAGCGCGATCTCCTGTCCACCCAACTGGAACAGTTGTATCAGGATAAGCTCGATGGCTTGCTCTCCGAACCGGATTTCCGGCATCTCTATGCAAAACTTTGCGCAAAGCGTACCGCACTGTGTACGCAGTATGCGCCATGCCAAATGGAATCCGATTCCAAAGCCCGTGCTCAGGCATTGACCCAGCAGTTTCTGGATACCGCACTGGAAAACCGTGCTTTTCTCACCGAGCTGATCGAGCGGGTGGAACTGACCGCTGACAAACAGCTCCTGATCTTCTTTCGCTTCTCCGACCCAGCCTCCGCTCCGCAAGTCGTCTCCGATGGAACGGCTGCTTTTTTTGACCCCGACCGCTTACTATAACACCGGCGTGAGATCTCGCGCATTGAAAAAAAAGCCCTGCAAAAGCTCGCAGAGGCACTTGGAAGACCTTGACACCGCTCCGATCGCGCAGTATCATAAACGAAACGATGCAGGAAGGTTGATTTGTATGGAACGCATGAAATTTTGCCAGAGCTGCCGTATGCCGCTGTCCACCTATGTGTACGGCACGGAATCCGATGGCAGCAAAAACGAGGAATACTGTATCCAGTGCTACGCAGGTGGTGCTTTCACGCGCGATTGCAGCATGGAGGAAATGATCGCGCAATGTGTCCCGCTGTTCGCCGACTCCAATCCGGATATGAGCCCAGAGCAAGCCGACGCGCTGCTGCATGAGCTGTTCCCCAGCCTCAAGCGCTGGCAGACCAAATAAAATATCACATCTTACCAGCGTGTTGGTTCTGGATCTGTCCCCTGCCGCATACTGTATCGTATGGGGGCAGGCACTCCAGTGCAGACAAACAAAAAAGCGCCCTGTTTTATCAAAGGATAGAACAGGGCGCTTGCTTTACTGCATGAGCAGTCTGGTCAGGATCATGACCTTATCCAGATCGCCTTCGATCTTTACTTTTCCGCTGTGATAGGCCTGCTGCATATCCAGCTTTCCGGTCAGGATCTGGCTGCAATTTGTCATTGTCATGTACAGGATCGCATCGCGGTCGATGTATTCATAGGGCATCACGGACAGGCGACCATCCAAGACCTCGATATAAAATACACCACCGATCTTTCCGGTCAAGTTCACCTGGATCGCAAACAAGCGACCCTGCTCGCAGCCAAAATCTTTGTCCTTTAGCTTCTGATAGACCTTTGCGGTCAACTGTTCCAATGTCATGGAATCCTGCCCCCTTCATATTGTCGGTTTGATTACGATTTTACTGTAATTCTATTATTGCGCAAAATAGGAAAAAGGGCAAGTCTTTTTCTGTCGGCGTATTCAGGTTTTCTTCACAAACTTTCGTTTGCAATGTGGGCAGGTGATCTCGATCTTGCCGCGGCCGCGCGGCACACGCAGGGTCTTTGCGCACGATGGACAGCGGAAATAGCGATGTGCGGTGTCCTGCATCTGCATCTTCCTGCCCGCCATCTTACGCTGGAACGGCGTGAACCATGCCAAAAACCATTGATTTTCCGAGGCGCGTTTGTAGGTATTTCGAGAAAACATCCGAAAATATACAAGGATCAGAAGAGCAAGGATGAGCCAGGAAATGAGTGCCCAGCGCGTAAAGATCCATGGAAGAAACAGGATACCTGCCGTAACCATTAAAAATTGATTGAGTGAATCATTCCCATAGCGTCCATACATCAAGCGACGTAAGAAATCAAACATAGAAAAAGCCACCTTAAATTTAGATTACTTTTATTATACGCGTGATTTGTCATCCATTCAATCTGCCTGCATAAAAGTTCACAAATTGGTCAAATATTATTTGCTTTCTGTCCGATCCCGACGGCTTTCTCCGGTATTTTCCCCCAGCAGCCAAAAGCATTTGCATCTCTGTCCGCTCTCTGTTATACTGGTTCCATCTAAAAATCTCAGCAACGAGGTGTTTTTATGGAACTACAGCTGACAGACGATTTCGACGTACATAAGATCGCACAGAGCGGTCAATGCTTCCGCTGGTATCCTCTCCCAGACAACCAATGCCGCATCTTTGCAGGCAGCCGCACGCTCCTGCTCTCCCAGCCCTCCGCCGACCGGCTGCACCTCAGCTGTACGGAGGAAGAATTTACCGATTTCTGGCATACCTATTTCGACTTTCCGTTAAACTATGCGCAGATGCGCGCAAAGATCCTGCCCTCTGATACCTATCTGAGCCAAGCGGCGCAATATGGCTCCGGTATCCGCATCCTGCGGCAAGACCCGTGGGAAATGCTCATTACCTTCATCCTGTCCCAACGAAAATCCATTCCTGCGATCCAGAAATCTGTGGAAGCACTTTGCACAGCTGCCGGTTCTCCTATTGGAAATGCCGCCGATGGACAGACGCTCTACGCCTTCCCTACACCAGAGCAGCTCGCCGCGCTGGATACCGACACCCTTGCCGCCTGCGGTCTGGGGTATCGCCTGCCCTATATCCAACAGGCCGCACAGACCGTTGCCCATGACCCAGCGGCATTTGCCGCACTGGACAGGCGATCGGACTCTGAGCTTTTGCAGTCCCTGCTCGCCTTTCACGGAGTGGGTGCAAAGATCGCACACTGTGTCATGCTCTTTGGCTTTCATCGTCTGGATGCCTTTCCCAAGGACGTCTGGATCAATCGCGTGCTGGATACCCACTATCCGAACGGCTATCCCTTTGCGCAATATGCCCCCTTCAACGGCATCATGCAGCAATATCTCTTTTTCTTTGGACGTGCGACCCACAGCATATCGAAATAAAAACAGGCATTGCATCTTTTCCCATCTGAGCGTACCCAATTGTTTTGTTGCTTCATAGAATGTTTTGGGATCCCAAAATCTTTCTATCAGGAGGATATCACACACAATGGGTATCACAAATGTAAACATTGCCCTGAGCAAAGAGCAGATCGACTGCAAGGATTCCGTGCAGGTCACCCTGACTTTGGAGGCTGTTCCGGATCGCAACGCAAACGATATCGTTCTTGTTCTGGATCATTCTTCCCGTCTGGAGGGTGCACCCTTGGAAAATATGAAACAGGGGGCACGCAGCTTCGTCAATCAGCTTTCTCAGGCGACATCTGACACCCCGAACCAGATCGGACTGGTCGGCTTCAGCACCCTTGCATCTGCCCTTGTCCCGCTGGGCGGCACGCGCGAGGCGCTGGAAAAAGCCATCACAGAAATCACCCCACAGGGGGAAAGCAACCATGCTGCTGCATTTACCGAAGCCTTGAAACTCTTTGATTTCGGCAGTAAGCGCAATAAAGTCCTCGTACTGTTCACCAATCTGGATGCCACCATCGGTGCTTCCGCAATGCCGCTGGCTCAGGCTGCAAAGAAAGCTGGTGTCACGATCTACTGCATCGGTCTGGGCGATCCGGAAAGTGCCAACCTCGACACGATCACGGGCTGGGCCAGTATCCCTGCCAGCACCCATGTACTGACCACTCCCAACACCGAAACGCTGCAAAGCCATTTTGTAACGCTCGCGGATCGCTTACAGCAGAGCAGTGTCATACCGTTCTCACTGAATGGCACATTGGCTCCCGACTTTGTTCTCGCAAGCATACAGGAGCCTGCTCTGGGTACCGCGGCAATGCCAACCCCTAAGAAGCTGCGCTGGACGATCGATTCTCTGGACGCAAACGCCGAACAGAAGGCTATACTGCAATTTTCCGTACAGCACACCGGTCAATCTTCCGGCAAACGGGCACTTTTCAAACGCCTGTCTTACACCGATGCCGAACAGAAGCCCGTGACGATCCCCACCCCTGAAATTCTGGTGACCTGTGAGGCGTCCACGCCTGCCATCGTTCTGCCGGAGCCTTGCCCGATCCCCGTGCCCGTCACCGTTGACCGCTGCACGGATTCCATGCAATTCGATCTTGGAGATGCGCTTCTGGATTCTCTCGGACGCATCCTGCAATTCGACCTGACGATCCCCAACGTATGTCCGCATCGGCGCGTTGCGCTCGCCATCATCCTGACCGAAGATGATGAAGCAGGCGTACCGCAGCCGCGCGGTATGAAAACAGTGACCATCCCAGCGCATACGGACAGTGGCTGCCGCGACATCACAGTGCGCTGCATCAAATTTGTCGTACCGGAAGACACAGACGCGGACGGGATCCCGACGCTTTGCCGTCCGCGCCATTTCAAAGTCCAGCTGATCGCACACTATATCGACACGGACTTCGTATGCTGTCCGGATCCCTCAAGACCACAGCCTGAGATCCCCGATCCTACCGTATCCACACGCTGAAAAGCACAGGACCCCTGCCGCCATATGGCGACAGGGGTTCGTTTTTGCTGCTTGCTATCCTTTATTTCAAGAATCGGAACGCACCAAAAGAAGAATCTACATGATAGTCTGGTGCCGGCGTCTTGGGATCGACCCAAGAGATCCACTCCATCACAGGATCCTTTTCTCCCTGCTTCGGTGCGGAAAACTCCGCTCTGTAAACGCCTGTACGCATCACATCGTTCTGGATCAGCTCCAAAGCCTCCAAACTCTTCATGGGGATCTTGCCTTCTACGGTGTATCCGGTCTCCGTCTTAACACCCTTGGTCTCCAAGCCCTCCAGCTTCCACTTGCTGTCGAACTTGCGGTAATATTCAATGGAATAATCATGTACACGCCCGCTCGGATCGACCTCGATCGCGTAATACTTGGGCATTCCCTTCGGGGTCGGCTTGTCCACACTGCCGCCTGCAAAGAACAGCTCTACACGATCCTCTGCATCCACGGTGCTTTCATCCGGCTTCCAATCCTTTTCGACCAGCACCTGCGGATCGGTCACTTCAAAGCCAAAATAAAAATCTGTGCTGTCATGGTATGCCTTGAAAACGGTGAGCGGTGCTTCCTTGGCATCCCACGGGAAATGGAAATCACCAGACAGGGCTGCGACCGTGCTCCAGACCTTTTCATCCAGCTTACCATCTACCGCTGCCTTGTCTGCGCGTTTTACAACATCATAATGGGGTGTTGCTGCCTGATTGCATACCGTCGCTGCACCAGCATCGACTGCGCCTGCTGCGCCAAGTCCAACCAGACCAACAGTGAAAATACCGGTTGCTGCGCCACAGAATAAACGAAACGACTTCTTCATAACTTTCTTTTCCTCCCGTATGTTGTTCTTGTTGTCCATCTTTTTCAGGTGGGCTCTGTGTTAATCATAGCACCGCATGACAGGCATTGCAATACCTACTTCCAGCAAATTTCGCAATAAAAAAAATGCCGCCACTCCAACGAGCGGCGGCATTTTCCGTTTACTGCACGACAGCCTGTAAAATATCCTGTGGGATCACGAACTCAGAGATCCCCATAGAGCCAGCGGCAACCGTGTATTCATCGAACACCAGTACCAGATCTCCGTCGCTGTTCCAATAGAACGCCTGCTCCGGATCGATCTGTTCCAGCTCCTCCGGAAAATACGCGGCATTCGGATCTTCGGCGTTGCGTGTTTCCATCTGCTGTCTTACCGTATCGGTCAGCACACGGTACGCCTCTGCTTTCCAAGGGAATAAACTGGAAAGCGTGACGACCTTTCCCGTTTGCTTGTCGATGTGGTAATACTGCACGCGCTGGGCACCGCTCGCCGTGGTCTGCGTAAACTCCACCCGCAGGGTGAACCACTTCGCGTGATCGGTGATCACCTGATATCCGATATCCAGCCCTGCATAGGTGCTCGTTCCGCCGTATTCGCTTTCAAATACGCGAAGCAGGCGGTCGGCCTCTGCCTGTACCGCAGCATTGATCTGCGCTCCGGCTTCTCCTGCCTGCCGGATCTGCGGGATACGGAGATCGACCTGCTGTGCATCCGTGTGGTACACAGCGTGCCGGAACGTCACGACCTGTACCAGCTGCCCAATGACCGGCAGATTCCCAAGCGCAAGTGCCGCCTGAGCAGATATATTGGGTGCTGCCACAAAGAGTGCAGCGGCGGCGGCGAGTCCAGCCCCCAGCCGGTGCCAGCATCGGGGCTGCTTCGGGGCAGGCTCCAGCCGTGCGCAGGTCTCCCGAACCTTTTCGGCATACCCCTCTGGGATCGGGCTTCCCTGCTTTTGGGCAAGTGCTCGCAGCTGTTCATCCATTGCAGTTTGCATGTTCTGTCCCTCGCTTTCAAAAAAATCAAGCTTTATGGTTCTAAAACTTGGCGCAGGCGGGCGCGGGCACGGGTCAGGCGTGTCCGCACCGCCCCCTGAGAGATCGCAAGGATGTGTGCAACCTCCCGCACGGAAAGTCCTTCATAATAGAACAGCGTCACGACGGCACGCTGTTCATCAGGCAGCTGCTGCACCGCTTCCCAGAGGGAAAACTGCTCTGCCCAGTCGATCTCAGGCGCAGGCAGCTCACCTGCAAGATCGGAAAGACTTGTTGTCGGGCGACGCTTGTGGTACTGGTCATAGCAGGTATTGGCTGTGATGCGTAAAAGCCATGTACGCGCCTTTGCAGGATCACGCAAGGAATTTCGGTGCGTATATGCCTTACAGATCGCCTCCTGCACAGCATCCTCCGCATCTTCATTGGTATGCAGGATAGATCTTGCCGTGCGATACATTGCGTTTTGGTGCTCCACCACAAGTGCAGTGAAGCGCTCCTGACTCATCTCCACAGAACGTCGTTCCTCCTTTTCCATGCAGTTCCAGACGATTTCGCGCGATCGTCTGGATTTTGACCGGTCATTTATTATAGACCGATGCACCACAGAAAATGTTACTGCATCACAGATTTTTTTGCCCCTCCATAAAAAATACCAGTGTCAGGCACTGGTATTTTTCGTTTTGTCTTTCAAAAACTTCTTGCAGTATTCAAACAATTTTTTTCGGGTCACGATGCCGATGAACATATTGCGGTCATCGATGACGGGCACAAAATTTTGATTGGATGCATGGGTGAGCAGGTCGATGACCTGTGCATTGGCTGCAACGGCCTTGTTGTCACAGCGGCGCGGCAGATCACACATTTGCAGGGAAGCCGTTTTTTTCTTTCCGATGATCTCCCCACAGGTACACATCATCCACAGGAAGTCTCCCTCCGTCACCGTGCCGATATACTCTCCCTCACGCGAGATCAGAGGGATCGCATGATAGCCGCTCTCGTGTAATTTATCCAGTCCCTCTTTCAGTCCCATGTCCTCATACAAATAGCACACTTCACTCTTGTGGGTCAGGAAAAACATAATATTCATGAAAACACATCCTTAAATCATCGCAATCAAACCCTTTTGTGTTACTTTTATTCTAACAAAATCAAGGGTCGGATTCAAGGATTCCCAAAACAGTTTGCACAATGTTTACAATTATTCTGGGTGTTTTTACAGCATTTCCTGTTGTAATTTCTGTAAAATTCTGGTAATCAGTGCAACGCGCTGGAACGGCGTGATGAAGTACCAGCCAGCAGTATACGGTACCATTTTTTTCGCAAGCTCCACGGACAGCTCCACGGCGAGGGCCTCTGCCTCCGCGCGATCCAATCCCTCATAGCGATCGATGACCGACTGCGAAATCTCAATGCCGGCGATCTCATTGCTCATGAACAAGGCGTTGCGGTGGCTCACAATTGGGATCACACCGCCCAAAAGATCGCTCTTGAGTTCCTCATGCGCCTGCATCAGGTTCTCAAAGGCGCGTGTCGTAAAGACAGGCTGTGTCAGGAAGCCGGTGACCCCCTGTTCTTCCTTGCGTTTGGCTTTTTGCAGTTCGGCTTCAAAATTGGGCGCATTGACATTGAGCGCACCGAATACGCGGAATGGTGCAGTGATGCCCTGCTCCCCCAGCGTGCGGATATATCCGGCAAGCACAGCAGAATTGAACGAAAAGACCCCTTTCACCTCATCACGCTCCGCAGTCGGGATCGGGTCACCGGTGACGGTCAGGACGTTATGTACGCCTTCCGCAGAAAGCCCCAGCAGCAGTGCCTTGGTCGCATTGATATTGCGGTCCCGACAGGTCATGTGCGGAATGGGATCGATGCCCAATTCCCGATGCAGCTTTGCAGCCAGCATGGAGCTGTCCATTGAGGCGCGCGCGACCGGACAGTCTGCGATCGTAATGGCGTCCACGCCTGCTTTTTGCAAGGCGTGCGCGCCTGCCATGAACGAATCGAGCTGTGCATGGGC
>JARIAV010000034.1 GCA_029257685.1 Butyricicoccus sp. | reverse complement strand
GGCTCTCGGTACATTTTAAGAAATACGGCATGAAATCGGCGAAGCATGGTTACAGATGACAGGAAATATGGTATCCTTATGAGAAGTAGATGGGGAAGCTGCGGGGAAAATCCTGCTTTTTGCAATGCGGCTTTCGATCGTATGGATTCTGTATTGGGGGCGTTTCTCATGGGGCGTATGCTGCGTGATCGGACATTTTACCGCATGTTTGCCGTGCTGACACTTTCGCTGGCGCTGCAAAATCTGCTGACGTATTCGGTGAATCTGGCTGATAATATTATGCTCGGACGGTTTTCACAAGATGCACTTTCCGGCGCGTCTCTCTGCAATCAGCTGCAATTTTTTCTGCAAATGCTCGTGCAGGGGGTCGGAGAGGGCGTGGTCGTGCTGGGGGCACGGTACTGGGGCAAGCGAGAACTTGCACCAGTGCCTCATATCATCGGGGCAGGGCTGCGCTTTGGGGTCGGCATCGCTGCCCTCCTGTTTTTGGCGACGCTGTTTTTTCCGCACCAGATCCTGCGCATGATGAGCAGGGATGCAGTCATTTTGGAACAGGCGGCAGCGTATTTGCAGATCATCTGCTTTTCTTATGTGATTTTTGCACTGACCAATATGCTGACGGCTTCTCTCCGCGCCATTGGGATCGTAAAGCTGGGATACATCATTTCAGCGTCTACACTCTGCATCAATATTTGCCTCAATTACATTTTGATCTATGGTAATTTTGGGGCACCTGCGCTGGGTATCCGCGGCGCGGCGATCGCGACCTTGGTTTCCCGCGCGGCAGAACTTGCCATTGCTGTATGGTATCTGCGCGTGCGCGAGCATACCCTGTGCCTTACGGTGCGTAAGCTGCTCTGCATCGATGGGAGTTATGTGAGGGACTATATCAAAGTGGCACTTCCGGTTTTGATCACGCAGGCACTTTGGGGATTCTCGTCCATCGTACAGACCGCAGTTCTGGGCAATATGCAGGACGCGGGGCGCATCCTGCCAGCCAATTCGATTTCCGTGCTGGTATTCCAGATCCTGTCTGTGGTGGGATATGGAGCGGCCAGTGCGGCGGCGATCTTAACGGGGAAAACATTGGGAGAGGGGAAAAAGGAGCGCATCGACCAGACGGTATTCACCTTTCAGGTACTTTTCTGTATCATTGGAGCCGCAACGGGACTGATCATTTTCCTGTCGCGTGGGCCGGTGCTTCGGATCTATGATACGTTATCGCCTGAGGCGGCAAGGCTGACAAGCCAGTTTATCACAGTGCTTGCGCTGACTTCGGTTGGAACATGCTATCAAATGGCGGCAGACTGCGGCATCTTGCGTGCGGGTGGTGATACCCGATTTGCGATGTGGAACAATATGGTGTTTACATGGCTGATCTGTCTGCCCTGTGCGGCGCTTTCCGCATTTGTGTTCCATTTTCCGCCTGCGGTCGTGTTTTTCTGCCTGAAAATGGATCAGATCGGGAAATGCCCCATTATTTTTCTGCGGGTACGCTCACGCAAATGGATCAAGCAGATCACGCGGACATAAAGGCAGATCAATTCTTGCTCTTCGCGTTGTGTACGAATTTAGAGCCGCCTTTCAAATCCCTCGTTCAAGAATAGAAATGAAAAAGACTGGAACAAAGTTCCAGTTTTTTGGCGGAGAATGGGGATTTGCTTTTCTGCGGAAAAGCCACGGCGGTTGCAATATGCCACCGGCATATTGCCAAGAGCCGCCTTTCAAATCCCTCGTTCAAGAATAGAAATGAAAAAGACTGGAACAAAATTCCAGTCTTTTTTTGGCGGAGAACGAGGGATTTGAACCCTCGCGACGCTTTCGCGCCCTACTCCCTTAGCAGGGGAGCCCCTTCACCACTTGGGTAGTTCTCCGAATATATGATTTTCAGATCCTTGAGGGTATCCGCCGGATCAAAATGGCGGAGAGGGTGGGATTCGAACCCACGCGCCCTTTCGGACAAACGGTTTTCAAGACCGCCTCGTTATGACCACTTCGATACCTCTCCGTATCATGTGCCCGATAAGCAGTTATTATTCTATCATAGGTTTGTAGGATTGTCAAGGGAATTGTGAAAAATATACAGCGTAAATTTGGAGGGCTGCAAAAAGAAGGATCTTAAAGAAATCTTAAGAATTTTGCTACTAGGATTTTAAGAAAGATTATGCGACAATAAAACCAGAAAGAATCCAAAGAAAAAGGGGGATACATTGGGGATGTATCAGATTTTAGTTTGTGATGATGACCGCGATATCGTTAATGCGCTCACCATTTATTTATCCGCAGAAGGGTATGGCGTGATCCCAGCATATACAGGTGCACAGGCAGTGGAGATCGTTTCCAGACAGACCGTGCATCTGGCACTCATGGATATCATGATGCCGAAAATGGACGGCATCTCGGCGACAACGAAGCTGCGTGAGATCACCAATATCCCGATCATTCTGCTGACCGCAAAGAGTGAGGATACCGATAAGGTATTGGGACTGACCATCGGTGCAGATGACTATGTGACCAAGCCATTCAATCCCATGGAGGTCGTGGCACGCGTCAAGTCTCAGCTGAGACGCTATACACGTCTGGGCAGCATGAAGCCGGAGGAGGACAAGCCGCAGGCGATCACGATCGGTGGTATCACATTGGATGACGAAAGCAAGAGTGTGACCGTTGACGGCGAACCGGTCACGCTGACCCCGACGGAGTATAGCATCCTGAAACTCCTGATGTCCAACGCCGGTCAGGTGTTTTCCAGTGCGCAGATCTATGCCGCCGTCTGGAAAGAAGCCGCCTATGGCAATGACTCCACGGTCGCTGTCCATATCCGACATTTACGCGGGAAAATCGAGATCGAACCGGCTGACCCACGATATATCAAGGTCGTGTGGGGGCAGGGGTATAAATTTGAAGCAGGAGGGAAGACGACATGAAACCCAAAAAACGATATAGCGTGTGGGTCAAAAGTATTCTGGCAGTTGTTTTCGTGATTTCGCTGACCATAGCCGTCGTATCCGGTGCACTTTTTCTTACGGGGCAGGAGATGGGCGCATTCCATCTGCCGTTTGAAGAAAGTGATATTGCCAATACGTTGGCACGCAGAGGGCCAAGAGGCATGCCCTATCTCACGATCGATGATGATATTTCCGCGGATTCGGGGGCACTGAAAACCTATATCGATGAAAGCAACCAAACGATGCTCGACATCTACACCTATTATCAATATTTGAACCATCAAAGTGACACGGCGACCCGCTCGCAGACACCGGCATATTATGAGACCCTGTATGCGTATACGAATCTTCGGGCACGCGTCGTGATGACGGATGCGCAGGGAAATGTGACAAGCACAGTGTGTGCGCTGGGCGATCCGTGGGATGAAGATACGATCTTACTCGATCGCATGCGTGATCCGAACAGTGAGCAGCCCATGTGGTTTGAGATCGGGTTTCACAAATATCTCCAAAAGGTGGGCGATCCCTTGGGACAAACCGCAAGATTTTACCATAGACTTGCAGCCAATGGGGATTTTCTGATACTATGCATGAGTATGGGGATCGGCGTGCTTCTGCTCACAGGAGGACTGCTCCTGATGACTGCCGGACATCGTGTGAACGATCCGGACATCCATCTCCGGCTGTTCGATCGCTGGGCACTTGGTATCGTGCTGTCGATCCTGACCGCAATATGGCTGACGGTGTATTTGATGGCGGAGAGCTATTATTATAGCACCGAATGGGGACTGAATTATGGGGTCAAATGTATGATGATCACGCTCATCATAGAAAGTGCGGTGCTGCTTGGGGCTTTGGCACTTCGTACCATTGTCGTCCGAAGCAAGGCACATCGGCTCTGGAACACGACCTTGTGCTATTATGTGTGCGCACCGCTCATGAAGGCGATACGCAGACACAGAGAAGAAAAGAGGACTGCAAGTCAGGAAACACTGCCGCTCATCGCAGAGACAGGATACAGCGACGGCGCGTGGGCAGAGGTATCCTTACAGGAGGGAAAACAAAAGGGCTTTGCACAGAAAACAAAGGACGGCATGCAGCAGGCTGTGCGCCATGCAAAGGACTTTGAATGGAAGGGTTCGCGTGTACAGGGACTGTTCAAAGGCTTCTGGTCTGGGTGCCGCGCGTGGGCAGGGCGTATGCGCCGTTCCTTCTCGCAAATGGATATCGTTGCGCTGGGGATGCTGTGCGGTGCCGGAATGGTGATGCTGTATCTGATATTTGGATTGATCGAATGGGACGAAGATCGTCTTATGGCAATGAGTCTGTTTTCTGTCTTGGTGCTTATCGGCTTGTTCTGGATCGTGCGTCAGATCGCTGTTTTGCAGGCAGGCGCACAGCGGCTGGCGGCAGGAGATCTGATGCACACGGTCGATACCCGACACCTGCATGGGCCGTTCCGCATGTATGCAGAGTATCTCAATAATATTTCGAGCGGGATGATGATGGAAGTCGAACGGCGTATGAAAAGCGAACACCTCAAAACCGAGCTGCTGACCAATGTCAGTCATGATATCAAAACTCCATTGACCTCGATTATCAACTATGTCGATCTGATGAAAAAGCTGGATGTACAGCCGGAGGAGGCAAAGGAGTATGCAGACGTGCTGGAACGGCAATCCTATCGCCTGAAGAAGCTGCTGGAGGATCTCATCGAAGCCTCGAAGGCGGCGACGGGCAATATCACGGTAGAGCTTGCACCGACAGATGCCGCGGAGCTGCTGCGGCAGGCAGAGGGTGAGTACAATGAACGGCTCAAGGAGCAGGAACTGATACCTGTTCTGCATATCGACGCGGAAAGCTGCTCCATTCTGGCGGATGGCCGCCTGCTCTGGCGTGTGTTCGATAACCTGCTGGGCAATATCGTCAAGTATGCCATGCCGGGAACGCGCGTGTATCTGGAGCTGTCTCAGCAGGGGCAGCGGTGCTTCATCACCATTCGCAATATCTCAAGGGATGCACTGGGCATCGAGGCAGAGGAGCTGATGGAACGCTTTGTGCGTGGGGATATCTCCCGCGCGACCGAGGGCAGCGGCTTGGGTCTATCCATCGCGCGCAGTCTGACAGAGTGTATGAACGGTGGGTTTGATCTTGTGCTGGACGGCGATCTGTTCAAGGTCGTACTTGACTTCCCACTTGTATAATTGCACAACGCATGGACAGCACCACAGGACTTCTGTTTTGTGGTGCTGTTCTTTCTGCGGATTGCCTGTGTCAAAACAGGTCAGCCCATTCATGCAGGAGTTCGTTGGCTTTCTGGGTATCTTTTTCTAAATGAGAAAGGTGAAGCTGATAGAGCACCCCGTTTTCCGCCAAATAGGCATCCATTTGCAAATAGCCGCTCTGTAAAGCAGTCCCTTCTATTACATGGAACACTTTGTTGTTTTTCGTGGTATAAAAGGATTCGGTAAATTCGACATATTCTGTTGTGACGCTGCCGACTGTTATTTCGTCCGTATGATTTTCTGTGTATATCTCCGAGAAAAATTGCAGCCCGATATCTCCAACGGTATCGAATGTTGCAACGCTTAC
>JARIAV010000006.1 GCA_029257685.1 Butyricicoccus sp. | reverse complement strand
TACTGCTCCATGTATGCTTCCATGCGCGGCAGGATCTCACCGTAAGTACCCTGCTCCTTCAGATATTCGTAGATATCCTGTACCGTGATGAGGGCATGTACCTTGATGCCGAACTCCTCACCAACCTCCATCACAGCGGTCTTACCGGGTGTCTGACCCACTTCACAGCGGTTGACCGAGATAAACATATCTGTCACCTTGACATCGGCGCAGCCAGTCAGCACCGGCATGGTTTCGCGGATCGCAGTACCTGCTGTGATGACATCCTCAATGATGATGATGCGATCGCCGTCCTGCGGCTTATAGCCCACGATGCTGCCACCCTCGCCATGATCCTTGGCTTCCTTGCGATTGAAGAAGAATGGCTTATCAATCCCAAAGTTGCGTGCCAGCGCACCGGAAGTCGAGGTTGCAAGCGGGATGCCCTTATAGGCAGGGCCAAACATTGCGTCAAAGTCCTCGCCTACGGTCTCCTTGACGAGTGCTGCATAAAACTCGCCCAGCTTGGAATTCTGCAAGCCGGTCTTATAATTGCCTGTATTGACAAAATACGGGGTATTGCGTCCGCTCTTGGTCACGAAATCGCCAAAACGGAGTACATCTGCACCCATCATAAATTCAATAAATTCTTTTTTTGCCGGAGTCAACATAAATCCCTCTCCCTTTCCAAATCTATATTGCTATTATTTTATCACATTCTCTGTTTTGGAACAAGGGGGCAATTGCTCATGTGCAAAAATAGAGTAAAGTGCAAATCTGCTCCCCTCCATGAAACTTTTTCTTCCAAACAGTGGACTTCGTGCTATAATATAGCCAAACAATCGCAGAAAGGAGCACCGTCCATGCAAAATTACAAAGCCTTATCTCGGAAAAACTTTGACCATCAAGCCCCCATTTATGATAGCAGCAACAACATATTCATTTCCAAGATCCCAAAACAGGGCTATCCGTTCCTTCAAAATGCGATCCTGCACGTGCGCCCCCAACGTCTTTTGGATATCGGATGCGGCACAGGTGAAATTGCCCGTTTGCTACAGAGGATCTTACCCAATACGCAGATCGACGGCGTAGATCTCTCCCCAGAAATGATCCGGCAGGCAAAAAACAAACAGCTTTCCAACGCGGTCTTTCAAATCGGTGATGCCGAAAAGCTGCCATACGAGGCAGATACCTTTGATATGGCGGTGTGCTCACAAAGCTTCCATCATTATCCAAACCCTTCCCGTGCCTTGCTGGAAGCCTATCGGGTGCTCAAGCCCGGTGGGATCTTCCTTCTGTGTGATACCTATGTTTCAAATGACACGCTGCGCTGGCTTGAAAACCATATCGTGCTCAAGCTGGTCCACACAGGCGATGTACATACTTATGGACAGGACGAGCTATGCCGCCTATTTACAGAAGCCGGATTCCGAAACGTATCATGGAATCAGATCCGATCCGTCATTTTTTCCTGTGCAGGGATCAAGTGATAAAAAAAGAGACAGGTCAAAAAACCTGTCTCTTTGCTTGCGTCCAAATAAAATTACTTCAGAGTAACCTTTGCGCCAGCCTCTTCCAGCTGAGCCTTGATGGACTCTGCGTCTTCCTTGGAAGCGCCTTCCTTGATGATTGCCGGAGCGCCGTCAACCTTCTCCTTTGCTTCCTTCAGACCCAGACCAGTGATGCCGCGAACAACCTTGATAACGTTGATCTTAGAAGAACCAGCGTCGGTCAGCTCTACGTCGAACTCAGTCTTCTCTTCAGCAGCCGGAGCGCCTGCACCAGCGCCAGCGCCAGCAACAGCAACAGGCATAGCGGATACGCCGAATTCTTCCTCGAGAGCCTTAACCAGCTCAGCCAGCTCCAGAACCTTCAGGTTCTTTACAGCTTCCATAATCTCTGCAATAGTCATGGTATGAACCTCCAATTACAAATTAAATTAAAAAATTGAAAAACGTATGAGTAACTTTATGGATTACTCAGCAGCAGCCTCTTCCTTTGGAGCAACCAAAGTAGAAACCAGGGCTTCGCCGTCCTCAGTCTTCTTTGCGATATTGTCAAGCGCAATAACGAGCTGAGTGATCGGGAAATTGAAGCCGTACAGAACCTGAGCGATGAGGCCTTCCTTGGACGGCATCTCAGCGAGCTTCAGGACTTCAGAAGCAGGGATCGCCTCACCCTCGAGGTAACCAGCCTTGATCTTGAAGTTCTCATGCTTCTTTGCATACTCATTCAGGATCTTTGCAGGTGCTACGACATCGTCAGTGGTGCTGATCGCCAGAGCGGTTGTACCATTCAGGTGCTCCTCGAACGAGTCAAAGCCCAGCTCCTTCGCAGCAAAGCGCAGCATGGTGTTCTTTACAACAGCATACTCAACGCCAGCAGCGCGCAGCTCACGGCGCAGCTTGGTATCATCCTCAACGTTGATACCCTTGTAATCGACCAGAACGCCAGCCGGGCTGTTCTTGATCTTCTCGACGAGAGAAGCGACCAGAGCCTTCTTTTCTTCCAGAACCTTTGCGTTAGGCATCTTGTTTCACCTCCATCAAAAATAAAGTGCCCTCTTGTGCAAAGACACAAGAGGGCACACAAAACATCATAATTTCGTGCTGACCTCGGCGGGCGGTGTGTTTACCATTAGTGCCTTGCGGCACACCTGCTGTCTTTGACCAAGCTATTAAATTATAGCATAGCCCAAACTACTTGTCAACACATTTTCATTGTTTTCCGAATAAAAAATTACTCAGAAACCTTAGCAGCGTTGACCTTTACGCCAGGGCCCATGGTAGAAGCAACTACACAGGACTTCACATACTGACCCTTCGCAGCAGCCGGCTTTGCCTTGATGATCGCGCCCATCAGAGCGTTGAAGTTATCCTGCAGCTTCTCAGCGCCGAAGGAAGCCTTACCGATCGGGCAGTGGATGATGTTGGTCTTGTCGAGACGGTACTCGATCTTACCAGCCTTAGACTCCTTAACAGCCTTTGCAACGTCCATGGAAACGGTGCCAGCCTTCGGGTTCGGCATGAGACCCTTCGGGCCCAGGACCTTACCCAGACGACCTACAACGCCCATCATGTCCGGAGTTGCGATTACGACGTCGTAGTCAAAGAAGTTCTCATTCTGGATCTTTGCTACCATGTCTTCTGCACCAACGTACTCTGCGCCAGCAGCGAGAGCCTCATCAGCCTTCGGACCCTTAGCGAATACCAGAACGCGAACCTGCTTGCCGGTACCGTGCGGCAGAACGATCGCACCACGGACCTGCTGGTCAGCGTGACGGGAGTCAACGCCCAGCTTTACATGCAGCTCAACGGTCTCGTCGAACTTTGCCTTTGCAGTAGAAATAACGGTTGCAAGCGCGTCAGCGGGATCGTACAGCTTGGTACGGTCTACCAGCTTTGCGCTCTCTACATACTTTTTACCTTTGCGCACAATAATATCCTCCTTTAGTGGTACTGCGGGAATTTCCCTCCCACTTAGACAGCCATAATTGCTGTCAAAAACGATTAAACTTCAGCTTAAAATTACTCTTCTACGGTAATACCCATAGAGCGGCAGGTGCCAGCGATCATGCTCATAGCAGCCTCTACGGAAGCAGCGTTGAGGTCTGGCATCTTCATCTCTGCGATCTTCTGGAGATCTGCCTTAGAGATCTTTGCAACCTTGGTCTTGTTCGGAACTGCAGAACCGGATTCGATCTTGCAAGCCTTCTTGATCAGGACCGGTGCCGGTGGAGTCTTCGTGATGAAGCTGAAGGAACGGTCTGCATAAACTGTGATGACAACTGGAATGATGAGACCAGCGTCATTCTTGGTGCGCTCGTTGAATTCCTTGGTGAAAGCCATGATGTTTACACCATGCTGACCCAGAGCCGGGCCAACCGGGGGCGCAGGGGTTGCCTTGCCCGCAGGAATCTGGAGCTTGATATAACCTACTACTTTCTGTGCCATGTTGAGGTATCCTCCTTAAAAAATGTGGTGGCTGGCGAGCAAAACGCGGCTGCGTTCTCTCTCCCACTTGCCATGAAGCATACACCTGTATACTTCGGTTCCCTGCCTGTCCGTTTGGAACACGGCAGTTCGTTTAGTCACCCAGTGTCTCGACCTCATCGAGTGCGAGCTCGACCGGGGTTTCTCTACCAAACATCGATACGACAACGCGTACCTTGTTTTTGTCAGGCTCCAGCTCATCGACAACGCCGATGAAGCCAGCCAGCGGACCATCTATGACGCGAACGCTGTCCCCGACCTGGTAATTGATTTCGATTTCGCGCTTCTCCACGCCCATCTTCAGCACTTCCTCATCGGAAAGCGGAAGCGGCTTGTTTGAATTCGGACCTACAAAGCCTGTGCAGCCACGCGTATTGCGCACCAGATACCAGCTTTCGTCGGTCAGGATCATCTTGACGAGTACATAGCCGGGGAAGAGCTTGCGCTCGACCTCACGGGTCTTACCGTCCTTTACCTCAGTCACGCGCTCAACAGGGATATTGACAGCGGTGATGAGATCGTGGAGCTTGCGGTTTTCCACCGCTTTTTCGATGGAAGAGGCTACTTTGTTTTCATAGCCTGAGTATGTGTGGACCACATACCACTTTGCTGCATCTGACATTGTATCCGGCCCCTCTCATTCAAGCGGCGAAGAAGCTGACGAGCGTCTGGAAGCCCCAGCCGAAGCCAGCATCAAGGATCCAGATGAATACGCCGAGCACCAGGCAGCATGCCAGAACAACGAGTGTGTTGTTCGCGGTCTGCTTTGGAGTCGGCCAAACGATCTTCTTGATCTCACCCTTCAACTCGCTGAACCAATTCTTGATACGCGCAAAAATGGAGGGCTTCTTGGCCTTTGCCGGCTTGTCAGCCTGCTTCTTTACAGCGGGAGTAGCTTTTTCCTGCTCTGCCATGAAGCGTACTTCCTTTCTCGTCGATTACTTGGTCTCGCGATGCAAAGTATGCTTCTTGCAGAAGCGGCAGTACTTGTTCATCTCAAGACGGTCGGGATCGTTCTTCTTGTTCTTCATTGAGTTATAGTTTCTTTGCTTGCACTCAGTGCAGGCCAGCGTTACCTTAACGCGCATAACGGCACCTCCTTGAATCGTGTTTGTTCCTCTGTGCCTGTCACAAAGGAATTGATTGCCTCCCTTTGCAGGCTCGCCCTCAAAAAATCAGGCATAAAAAAGACCCTACATAGGTGTAATTATTGTACCACGCCCTCTGGGGACAAGTCAAGCACTCTTTTTTGTTTTTCTCTGGCAATCGCGCACAATTTTCATCTTCTATATGGGTCGTTTCTTTGATAGGTACTTTCGTGTGCTAACTTTTTATCAGTGATTTTCTGATTCTTTGGAAAGATTCAATGGGTCGGAAATCCTTCGGGGTTTCATTTCTGAAAATGATTTGCTTTGAGAATCAAGGGAATGTATCATTCTGCGGTTGAAATTTATGTTTGCACATACTGCGGAGGTTTTGGAAATCCGTCCGGTTTTCCTTTCCGCTAAAAAGAATTTGCTTCCAAGCAAAGGGAATCGTTTTGGAACGTCCGTTGGATTTTCCTTTCTGCAAAAAAGATTTGCTTCAAAGCAAGTAAAAATGTTTTTTGGAGATCCGTCTGATTTTCATTTGTGCTAAATGATTTGCTTCGAGAAGCAGAGTAACGTGTCGCGGCCGCGCAACGGCGGGTGAAGTTTCTGCTCACACAGGCTGCGGAGTGTTTGGAAATTCGTCTGGTTTTCATTTCAGCAAGATGATTTGCTTCGAGAAGCAGGGAAACGTGTCGCGGCCGCGCGACGGCGGCATAAGGGCTGGAAACCTTGCGGTTTCCCCGCCCTTATGAATCCCACCCATCCCACTCCATCAGATTCACCTTGGTGCCGCCGAAAGGGTGTGAAAGTATGAACTCCGCCACAGGCGGGGTTTCGGCAGATCGGATCGTTTCTGCGTCTTGCCCCAAGGGTGTGAATGTATGACCTCCGCCGCAGGGCGGGTCTTCTTCAGCCTTTTACAAATTGGTGCGGTGCAATCTTTTTTTGCCCCTCCATGAACGCTCGCGTGAACGTTGCCCAGCACCCAAAGCAGGAGCAATGGACGTTCGAGCACAGTGTGCCAGCTGAAAGAATCCGCAGCATTGGAACAGTCCGACCAGTGCGCACACTGGTCGGCTCGTTCCGGATGCGGCAACGCGGCAGATTCAAAGAACCAACGAAAATCTTCCTGCTGAAATGCAAAAAGCACTGCCAGTCCTGTACACCCGAACCACCGCAAAAACGATGTTTACCAGAATTGGAAACAACCAGCACCCAAAAGGGCTGCACAGACCCGCCTTGTGGCGGAGTTCATACATTCACACCCTTGGGGCATTGCCATTGT
>JARIAV010000339.1 GCA_029257685.1 Butyricicoccus sp. | reverse complement strand
TGAAAAACTATAGATATAAAGTGAGATGACAAAAGCGGCGCAAGGTTTTCCTGCGCCGCCTTTGTGATTGATGAGCGGATCATTTATTTTCCTTTGGAAGCGTCAGATTGAGTACGATCGCAACGAGGGTGGAGAGTACGACCGGGGACGAACCGAATACGGTCGTGACCCATGCAGGGAAGCCGCCGAGTGCGCCCTGTACCTGCGTGATGCCTGTGCCGATCGCAACTGCGAGACCGACGACCGCGCTCGAGCGCATGGAAAATCCATCGGAGGTGATCATGCGGATGCCCGTCATGGTAATGGTTGCAAAGACGGAAATGGTTGCACCGCCGATGACGCTCTGTGGGATGGTGGTCAGGATGGAAGCAAACTTGGGGACAAAGCCTGCGACTGCGAGAACGATCGCGGCAAATGTAAATACCGCACGGTTGATGACGCGGTTGATGGTGACGATGCCCACATTCTGACTGTAGGAGGCAGTCGGCAGACCGCCAAAGAGTGCGCCCACGATGCTCATAACGCCCTGTCCGATGATGCCGCCGGACAGCTCCTTATCGGTCGGCATACGATCCATGCCGCCCATGGTGGTCGAGCTGAGGTCGCCGATGGTCTGTACGGCGTTGACAAGATAGACGATGGCAAGCGAGACACACGCGCTGATCTCAAACTTGAGACCGAAGTGCATGGGCTGGGGCAGATTGAACCAGCCAGCCGCGCCAATGGCAGAAAAGTTCACCATACCCAGTGCGAACGCCACGATATAGCCGACGATCATGCCAAAGAGGATCGCGCCCAGCTTGAGCACGCCCTTACAGAAGTGGCTCAGGACGGTGACGACGACCAGCGTAATGACTGCCACGAGCCAGTTTTTCGGAGAACCGAAGCCCTCTGAGCCGACACCGCCTGCCATGTATTTGATGGCGGTGGGGTAAAGGGACAGACCGATCGTAAAGATGACCGTACCGGTCACGAGCGGCGGGAAGAGCACGCGGATCTGCTTGACAAAGATGCCGAAGACGATGGCAACGATGCCGCCCACGATCTCCGCGCCGAGGATGGTTGGCAGATCGAACTGTCCGCCGATGGCAAGCAGGGTGGGGACATAGGCAAAGCTGATGCCCATGATGACGGGCAGACGGGAGCCCACACGCCCAAAGATAGGGAACAGCTGTAAAAGGGTTGCCAGTGCGGTCACGAGGAGAGAGACCTGAATGAGCAGGGTGCGGTCTGCCCCCTCGATATTGCAGGTGTTGGCAACCAGAATGGACGGGGTGACGATGCCGACGATCGCGGCGACCACATGCTGGAGACCGAGCGGGATCAGCTGTTTGGGTGCAGGGATGCCTTCATACTGAAAGACAGACGCTGCATCCGACACGGGAATTTTGTTCATGATGACGACCTCTTAATTTTTTTATTCTGCGCAAAAAAATATTTTTTGAAGCAGTTCTGCATATTTTAAATATACAAGAAAGCAAACAAAGTTGCAAGGGAAACGATAAATACAGGAAAAAATTTATCCGGCTCAAAATTGTGCACTTTGCATAGGCGCGCCCCATAAGACCTGCACGGGACACGGGACAGAGATCTTACAGGGGATCCTATCGATAAAATTTATCATTTTGAAAAAAACGACGCGCTTTTCTTGTGAAAGAGTCTGCATTGTGGTAGAATGATAGACAGAAGCGGACGCAGATGCCGCTGTGAGGAGGACGAAAAGATGATATGGCCCTTTGGGAATTCTGAAGAGAGAAAACAAAAGAAGCGCGCAAAGCAGGCGAAAATGCTGTTTGAAGATGCACTCGATGCGATCACAGAACAGGAGTATGAAAAAGCGCTGGATCTGCTGGAGCACGCGAAAGAGCTGGGACATGCAGAGGCAGAGGCGAAGATCGCAGAGATCCACGCCATGTTCGATCCGGTAGAGGAAAAGGAAGAAGAACCGGTACAGTCTACCCTGACCATTCCGGAAGAAGAAGCCAATGCGCTCTATGAAAAAGGTATGACGGCACGCGAAAGCGGCGACTACAGCACGGCGCTGGAAGCACTGGGCGAGGCGGCAAAGGGCGGGATGCCTGCTGCCATCTTTGAATTCGGTCAGATGTTTTTTGCAGGCAAGGGCGTAGAACGCTCCTTGCAGCGCAGCTATGACTGCGCACTGGCAGCGGCAAAGCTGGGATATCCGCGTGCGATGCTGTTTATTGCGACCCTGTATATCAAGGGACTCGGTTTTGAGGTCAATGGCGAAAAGGCGGCAGAATGGCTGCAAAAGGCAGCCGATCTGGGCGATGCCTCCGCACAGTTCAATCTCGCCCTCATGTACAGCAAGGGCGATCTGATCGCACGCGACTTCGACAAGGCGCTGCCGCTTGCCAAGGCAGCCGCAGAGCAGGGACATGAGAAGGCGCAGCAGCTCATCGACAACCTCAAGGAGAGTGAGCGCGACGAGTGGATGCGTCAGGGCGTGGAGTATTACAAAAAGGGTGACTTCCAGAATGCAGCCTTCCTGTTCCGGCAGTCGGCAGGCTCCGGCTCGGCCGCTGCGGCATTCAATCTCGGTCTGTGCTATGAAAATGGCGAGGGTGTCCGGCAGGATTATCAGAAGGCGCTGCGCTGGTATACCAAGGGCGCAGAGCTTGGGCATCCGCGTGCGCAGTGCTCTGCCGGTGTGCTGTGTGAGAATGGCGGAGAAGGCGAATTTGAGCCCCGTCCGGAGGAAGCGTTCAGCTGGTACCTGAAGGCAGCCGAGCAGGGCAATGCACGCGCGCAGGTGCTGCTCGCGTCGGCGTATCGCCGCGGCTTTGGCTGTGTGCAGGATCCGGTCGCGGCTGTATTGTGGTATACAAGAGCAGCCGAACAGAACTACGCACAGGCACAGTATGAGCTGGGACTGTGGTATCTGGAACGCGCACGCGATCTGACCGCGGAAATGCAGTCCGAGATGCTGAGCCGTGCACGCCTGTGGCTGGAAAAGGCAGCCGAGCAGGGCGTGGAAAAGGCGCGTAAGGTGCTCGCAGAGCTGCTCCGCATACAGGGCAACGGAAAAGAAAACTTTGTCGAGGCTGTGGAAGCCTATAAGGCAGGCGATCACGAAAAGGCGCGTGAGCTCTATGCCCAGTGTGCAGAGGAAGGCGTTGCCGAGGCAACGGCGGCACTGGGACAGTATTACGAAAAGGGCGAGGGCGATGTCGCCATCGATCCGCAGAAGGCATTCGAATGGTACCTGAAAGCAGCCGAGCAGGGAAGTGCGCGTGCGCTCCTGTACCTTGGCATGGCAAGCGAGACCGGCATGGGTACGGAAAAGGATCTGCCAAAGGCGATCACCTATTATGAAAAGGCAGCCGAAGCCGGAAATGCACGCGCAATGATCCTGCTGGGCGTTGCATACGAGGAAGGCAAGACCATCGAAAAGGATATGGAGACCGCGATGTCCTGGTATCGCAAGGCTTACGAGCAGGGCGAAGAACAGGGCGCGCTGTATCTGGGTATGGCATATCGCGATGCCGAGGGCGAGCTGATCGATCTGGACAAGGCAGAAGAACTGCTCAAGCCGCTTGCAGAGCACAAGAACCCCAACGCCCTGCGCGAAATGGCGCTGCTCTACTGGAAGCGTACACAGGGACTGCGGGATCCGAAGGAGATCGTTGGTCTGCTGGAGCAGGCGTGTGAGTGGGCACAGAAGGCACTGGATGCCGGTGACCGCCGCGCAGAACCGCTGCTCAAAACACTGGAGACCCGTCGGGACACGGTACGCGGTGCAACACCCGAGGGACTGCTGTTCAGCGGTATGCGCCTTCTGGACGGTGATGGCATCGAGCAGGATGAAAAGGCTGGCCTGCACATGCTGGAGATCGCGGCGAACAGCGGAAACGGGACCGCGGCAGGCGTGTTGGGTCTCTGCTATGCAAAGGGTGACCATGTAGAACGCAATGATGAACAGGCGCGCCGCTGGTTTGCCTGCGGTGCCGAGGGCAACAATGCAGAATCCATGATGAACCTTGCCTATATGTGCATCCAGGGCATTGGTGGCCCAGCAGATATAAAGCAGGCAGTCGCGCTGTACGAAAAGGCGGCGGAGATCGGCTTTGCACCGGCTGGCTTCCATCTGGCAGAGATGTATCATGAGGGACAGGGTGTAGAAAAGGATCTGACCAAGGAGTTTGCATGGGCATTGCGCTCGGCTGAGGCTGGGCATGTACCGGCACAGTATCATGTCGGTGCGCTCTACTGGAACGGAGACGGCGTTGCCCGCAACATGGTCGAGGCGAAAAGCTGGATGACCAAGGCGGCTGAAAATGGATCGGAGCCTGCAAAGAAGATGCTGGAAAAGCTCGCAAAGCTGGAAGAAGAACTGGCAAAGCAGCAGGCAGAACAGGCTTCTGCATCTGAGACGGAATAAAATCAAAAAGATCTGCCCTCCGTGGCAGGTCTTTTTTTGTATTTTGGGAAAGCATCACTGTGCAAAAAGGGAAAGAACGGTTGCTTTTCGTTTGGCTGAATGATAAAATGAGAAAGAACGGATGCAGCAGTGCTGCATCCTGAGACGAAGCGTTTCTTGAAAATGAAACCTGTATGTTTTGAAATGGTTGGATCTCGGATCGAAGCGAGATGGAGAGGATAAGGAACATGGAAAAGCCGCTCACATCGGATACCCTGCTGCGCCTGCGGTATGACGGGCAAAAAGTGTTTGGCCCTGGCATCGCCCGTCTGCTCGAGGGCATCGAGACGCATGGCTCTCTGCGCCAGAGTGCCGCAGAGATGGGCATGAGCTACAACAAAGCATGGAACATCATAAAAAACAGTGAGCTCCAGTTCCAACAGCCGCTGATCGAGCGCAAGATCGGCGGCGTGCGCGGCGGCGGTGCGGTGCTGACCCCGTTTGCGCAGGAGCTTCTGTGCCGATACCGCGCATTCGAGCAGGCGGCACAGAGAGAACTGGATCGGCTGGTAGAGCAGTATTTTGAAGGGATGTGAGCGCATGGAAGCCATTCCATTTTGCCGCGGAGGCGGCTGTACGGCGAAATTAGGGCCAGCGGCACTCGAACGGGTGCTGTCCAAGCTGCCTCGCCCGACCGATCCCGCCCTGCTCATCGGGGCAGAATCCAGTGACGATGCGGCGGTCTATCAATTAACGGACGATTTGGCAATCGTGCAGACGCTGGATTTTTTTCCGCCTATGGTGGACGACCCTTATGTGTTCGGGCAGATCGCCGCGGCAAATGCGCTCAGTGATATCTATGCGATGGGCGGTGCGGTGCGTACTGCGCTCAATATCGTCTGCTTTCCCGAGCAAATGGATCTCAACATTCTGGGGCAGATCCTGCAAGGCGGCAATGAAAAGGTGATGGAAGCGGGCGGTTCGCTGGCAGGCGGACACTCGATCGCAGACAGCGAAGTGAAATATGGACTGTCCGTGACCGGTGTGGTGCATCCCAAACACATCCGCGCCAATCATACGGGCAGGGTGGGCGATGCGCTCGTTCTCACGAAACCGCTCGGTGTGGGGCTGGTCTGCACGGCGGCGCGGATGGGTGCCGCTTCCGAGGACGCACTTGCGCTGGCGACCCGCTCGATGACAACGCTCAACCGCTATGCGGCAGAGATCGCGGATCGCTACGCTGTCCACGCCTGCACGGATGTGACAGGTTTTGGACTGTGCGGACATCTGCACGAAATGCTGCGACCCGATCTCTCAGCACGGATCTATGCACACCGTCTGCCGGTCATCCCAGAGGCGCGTACCTATGCGGACGAATTTTATCTGACTGCGGCGGCACAGCGCAACCGCAATTTTGCACAGGGACGGGTGCGGATGCAGGGCATTTCCTTTGCCGATGAGGAAATCTTGTTCGATCCGCAGACCTCGGGCGGCTTGCTGTTCGCGATCGATGCGGCGCAGGCGGACGCATTCGCGGCAGAGATTGCAGCCTTGGGGCTGCCCAGCGGCAGGATCGGGGAGCTGATCCCGCGCATGGATACCGAGATCATTGTAGATATCTGAACCGGAAGGATAAAGGAGGAGACTATGGCAACCATCGTAGATGCACGCGGTAAGCTGTGTCCACAGCCGGTCATCGAGACGAAAAAGGCGATCCAAGAACAGGGAACGCCGGTCATCACCATCGTAGATGATGAGATCGCGCGGCAGAATGTAGAAAAAATGGCGCAGCAGATGGGACTTTATGCGGAGTCGAGCGAGATCGAGGGCGGTTTCCGTGTCCTCATCCAGCCGGTCAGCACCGATGTCTTGTCTGCTGTGATGGCAGATGCAGGCGAGGCACTGGGGCAGGCGATCCAGATGCTGGAGCCAACCCCATTCCCACCGGCATCGAATCGACAGCCGACGGTCGTGGTGCTGTCCTCGCATTGCATGGGGACAGGAGATGACACGCTGGGCGCAGCCCTCATGAAAGGGTTCGTCTATGCGCTGACCCAGCTGGACGATGCACCGGATACCGTGCTGTTATACAATGGCGGCGCAAAGCTCGCCGTGCACGGTGCGGATACCGTGCAGGATCTCAAGGTGCTGGAGGAAAACGGCACAGAGGTTCTGGTCTGTGGGACTTGTCTCAGCCACTATGGTCTGACAGAGCTGCTGGCGGTCGGCTCGGTCACGAATATGTATACGATCGCTGAAATTTTGATGGGTGCAGGGAAGGTGATCCGTCCATGAAACCGTGGATCGTGGTACGCGGCGCAGGAGATCTGGCAACGGGCGTCATTGTGCGGCTGGTGAACTGCGGCTTTCGCGTGCTGGTGACAGAATGTGAACAGCCGTCTGCCATTCGCCGTCAGGTGGCATTGTCCGAGGCGGTCTATGATGGCAGCGCGACGGTTGAGGGCGTGATCTGCCGCCGTATTGACAAGGTGGCAGAAGCAGAAGTTGTTTGGGCAGAGGGGGCAGTGCCGCTTCTGGTCGATGCCGGTGCGGACTGCATCGAGACGATCCGACCGGTCGTTGTGGTGGATGCCATCCTTGCCAAGCGCAATTTGGGGACACATCGGGGCATGGCACCGATCACAGTCGCACTGGGGCCGGGATTTACCGCCGGAGCAGATGTGGATGCAGTCATTGAGACCATGCGCGGTCACGATTTGGGGCGCATCTTATATACGGGTGCGGCACAGCCCAATACTGGTGTTCCGGGACTGATCGCGGGACATGACCTTGACCGTGTGATCCATGCACCGGCTTCCGGAAGGCTGCGACCGGCTTTCGATGCCACGGGGCAGGAAATCGGGATCGGAAGTCTCGTGCGGCAGGGCGATCTCCTTGCATACATAGGAGATACGCCCGTCATTGCCACGCTGGATGGCGTTGTGCGCGGTCTCATCCGTGCGGATTTTGCCGTGACCAAGGGACTGAAAATCGCGGATATCGATCCGCGGATCGAGCAAAAAAAGAACTGTAATACCATATCGGACAAGGCGCGGAATATTGCGGGCGGTGTCGTAGAAGCCATCCTGTGTCTTGCAAAACAAAGGGGGATCACTTTCTCGTGATTTATTTTGATGCGGCGGCGACTTCTTTTCTCAAACCGGACACTGTGCGTGAGGCGATGGATCACGCATTCGATACCGTAAGCTCAGTCGGTCGGGGAGCGCATCCGCCTGCGCTTGCGGCGGGACGCACGGTGCTGCGCTGTCGGGAGCAGATCGCCGCGCTGTTTGGGCTGTCCGATCCCAGTCGGGTGTGTTTCATGCACAATGCGACGGAGGCACTCAATACCGCGATCTTTGGTCTGCTCGATCCGGGGGATCATATCATCACGACGGCATTGGAGCATAATTCCGTTCTGCGTCCGCTGTACTGCATGGAGGAAGCAGGGGCAGAGCTGACGGTCCTGCCAGCCGATGAAAAGGGGCGCATCGTTTATGCAGACTTGGAAGCCGCCCTCAAGCCCAACACCCGTGCCGTGGTATGCACCCATGCTTCCAATGTTACGGGGAATGTGCTGGATCTGCAGCGCATCGGTGCATTTTGCCGCAAGCATGAGCTGTTGTTTGTTGTGGATGCGGCGCAGTCAGCAGGAACGCTGGAGATCGATATGCACAAGCAGGGGATCTCCGTACTGTGCTTTACCGGACATAAGGGATTGTTTGGGCCGCAGGGCACGGGCGGCATCTGTGTTTCCGAGGGTGTGTTTGTGCGTCCGCTCAAGGTGGGAGGAAGCGGCATCCACAGCTTTGACCGCTATCACCCGTATCAGTATCCGGAAGCACTGGAAGCAGGAACGCTCAATGTATTGGGGCTGGCAGGCTTATCTGCCGGACTGGAGTTTATCCAGAAGATTGGTGTTTCAACCATTCACGCGCGCGAGGACAAGCTGGCGCGGCGGTTCTATGCAGGCATTGCATCGTGTCCGAATGTGTTGGTCTATGGTGATCTGGATGCCCCCCTCCGCACGGCGACCATCTCCATGAATCTGGCAGGTGAGGACGCAGGCGCGGTTGCGGACGCACTGGCGCAGGATTACGGCATCTGTACGCGAGCGGGTGCGCACTGTGCGCCGCGGATGCATGACGCCTTGGGTACGGATGGACTGGTACGCTTTTCCTTCTCCTACTTCAATACGGAGGAGGAAGTCGATACGGCGATCCGTGCGGTATGCGAGCTGGCAGGAGGCTAATGGAATGTTGAGGAAAAAGGAAGCGCGTGTCATCATCACCTTCCACACGACAACGGCTGCCATGCAGACCGAAGCCCTGTTTCGCAGGCAGGGACAGGAGGGACGCCTCATCCCTGTGCCGCGTGAGATCACGGCTGGCTGTGGGTTGGCGTGGAGTGCGCCGCCTGCCTGTAAGGACACCCTGACAGCACAGTTGAGAGAGGCAAATATCGCGATCGAGGAGATCTATGAGCTTGTTATCTGAGGAAAAATGGAATTTGACCGCCGTTGTCATGGCGGCTGGCTTATCCAGACGCATGGGAGCGGATAAGCTGCATTTGCCGCTGGAGGGTAAGCCGATGTTTCAGTATGCGGTGGAACTTGTGGCGCAGCTTCCATTTGCGGCGCGGCGGATCGTGACCAACCAGCGCGACATCGCGGCATACGCAGAGGAATGGGGGCTGCAAGTCATCCCGTCGCCCCATGCCGCGCTGGGGATGGGATATTCGGTCGCTGCCGGTACACAGGCTGTGGATAAAAGTACGGACGGCATCCTGTTTCTCAATGCCGATCAGCCCTTCCTTACAAAAGAGATCCTGCAGGAGCTGTATGGGATCTTTATGGAAAAGGATCAGATCATTGTACCCTGCATCGAGGGCAGAAAGGGCAGCCCCTGCATTTTCCCGATGCGGTTTTGGGAGGAGCTTTGTACGCTCCAAGGGGACAAGGGCGGCAGACAGGTCTACGCAAGGCATCCGGACGAGACGTTCTTTGCCGAGCAGGCGCAGGACAGGGGATTTGCTGATCTGGATGTTCCGGCGGATTATCGAGCCTGTCAGGAATAGGACACAAAAAAACTGCCCCTTGGAGTGCGTACTCCATGAGGCAGTGTTTTTTTCTTTAGGGGCGATCTGAAAAGTCGAAATGCTGGTCTTTTTCACAGTGCGTGGCATCTGCTGCGTTAAAAATACTCGGAATCCATCAAGGATTCCTGCGTTTTTTGCCTTGCATCTGTACACGCATTGTGAAAAATTCGTCGATTTCTTTGTTTTCAGATACGCCCTAGAACGCGGCGAGGAAATCGGGCAAGCCGTCTTTTTGCAGGCTTGTGACCGTACAGCGCAGACCCTGTGCGCTGAGGGATGCCGTCAGCTCCGCGCAGGACTGGGAGCAGGTATCCGCCTGATTGAGCAGGACGCTCAGGCGATCGCACGAAAGACCGCTTGCGCGTGCGGCGTCCCATACACAGGCGGCGATGATCTCGAAATCAATGGGGCGATCGGGGCAGGCTGCCCAATCCGGACGCAGGGCGTAGCGGTGGACATATTCCGAAAGGGGTTTTCCCAGCGCGGACAGTCCGGCGACGATGACACAGTGCAGGGTATCGGGCAGGATGACAGGCTCAGTCGCTGCATGGAGCTTGAGCGGCAGACGGCGTGCGCCGTCCGCTTCATAAAAGATATAGTCGGCTTGTTCGGCGGCAAGGGTCAGGAGCGGGTCTGACAGGCTGCTCAGCTTGCGATCCTCGCCCAGCGTACCGGCGCAGGTGATGCCGTCGGCAGAAAGTGCGGTGCGCAGTTCTTCCTCTGAGGGAGAGGCGCAGAACCGATCAGACTGCGGTGGATAAACGGGGCGGATGTGGGTGGTTGTGGTGAGCAGGACGCGGTGAGCGCGTCTGTTTTGGGAAAGCAGACCCAGCAGGGTCGTTTTTCCGCCTGCACCGATGATCGCGATTTTTTTAGCGTGGGATACCATACGATTCCTCCA
>JARIAV010000334.1 GCA_029257685.1 Butyricicoccus sp. | reverse complement strand
CCTGTTTCACAAAAAGACAGAACTGGATAAAAACTTCCCACATCCGCAGTTTTGTAAATGGCGCAGGGAAAGAAAATCGGGTAGGATAAGAGCATACGAACAAAATACGCAATGATGCTGGATTTTTAGAAAGGCGGTCATTTTTATGTCGAAAACGATTTGGAAGCTGGGCGCAGCGGCGGCAGGACTTGCAGGAGCAGGCGCGGCGGCTGTGCTCGCAAAGAAGATGACAGATCCCAAAAAAGCACCTGCGCACAAACCGAGCAATACAGGCTACCGCAACACCGAGCTGGGCAAGCACGAGAAAAACAGCAAGGGCATTTACTATACGAACGGCAACTATGAAGCCTTTGCGCGTCCGGAAAAGCCGGAGGGCGTGGACGAGAAAAGCGCGTATCTGGTCGGCGGCGGACTGGCTTCCCTTGCGGCGGCGTGCTTTCTGGTGCGAGATGGACAGATGGACGGCTCCCACATCCATATTTTAGAGGCAATGGACGTTGCAGGCGGTGCGTGCGATGGGATCTACGACCCCACACGCGGCTATATCATGCGCGGCGGACGCGAGATGGAGAACCATTTTGAATGTCTGTGGGATCTGTTCCGCAGCATCCCCTCGCTGGAAGATCCGTCCCTTTCCGTGCTGGACGAGTTCTACCGGCTCAATAAGCATGACCCGAACTATTCCCTGTGCCGTGCAACGATCGACCGTGGCAAGGATGCGCACACAGACGGTAAGTTCAACCTGAGCGACAAGGCGCGCAAGCAGATCGTAAAGCTGTTCCTGACGCGTGACGAGGATCTGTACGACAAGACGATCGAGGACGTATTCGACAACGAAGTGTTTGATTCTACGTTCTGGCTGTACTGGCGTACCATGTTCGCCTTTGAAAACTGGCACAGCGCACTGGAAATGAAGCTGTATTTCCAGCGATTCATCCACCATATCGCCGGACTGCCCGATTTTAGTGCCCTCAAGTTCACGCGATACAATCAGTATGAATCGCTCATCCTGCCCATGCAGAAGTATCTGGAGGATGCAGGCGTGGATTTCCGGTTTGGCACGGAGGTCACAAACGTGCGGTTCGAGCATGACAACGGCAAGAAGATCGCGGCTGCCATCGTGTGCAAGACGGCAGAGGGGGAGAAGGAGATCCCGCTGACGGAAAACGATCTGGTATTCGTCACCAACGGAAGCTGCACCGAGGGCACGATCTACGGCGATCAGGATCATGCGCCGACGGGCGATGCCGAGGTACGCACGAGCGGGTGCTGGGCACTGTGGAAGAACATTGCCAAGCAGGACCCTGCATTCGGGCATCCGGAGAAGTTCTGCTCAGATATCGACAAGACAAACTGGGAGTCCGCGACCATCACCACGCTGGACGACAAGATCCTGCCCTATATCGAGAAGATCTGCCAGCGTGACCCCCGAAGTGGTAAGGTCGTGACGGGCGGTATCGTGAGCTGTAAGGATTCCAAGTGGCTGCTCAGCTGGACAATCAACCGGCAGGGGCAGTTCAAGGCACAGGACGCCGATAAAGTATGTGTTTGGGTCTATGGACTGTTCACCGATGTTGTGGGTGATTACGTCAAGAAGCCCATGAAGGAATGTACCGGACGGGAGATCACGGAGGAATGGCTGTACCATATCGGCGTGCCGGTCGAGCAGATCGCAGAGCTTGCCGAACACAGCGCGGTCTGCGTGCCTACCATGATGCCGTATATCACCGCGTTCTTTATGCCGCGTGCCAAGGGGGATCGCCCCGACGTCATTCCGGATGGCTGCGTCAACTTTGCGTTCCTCGGTCAGTTTGCGGATACGCCGCGCGATACTGTGTTCACAACGGAATATTCCGTGCGCACGGCAATGGAAGCGGTGTATGGTCTGCTGGGCGTGGATCGCGGCGTGCCGGAGGTTTGGGGCAGTGTGTATGATGTGCGCGAGCTGCTGGACAGCACGGTCTGTCTGATGGATGGCAGGTCGCCGCTGGAAACGCCGCTGCCTGCACCATTGGAGCTGCTCAAAAAGCCGCTGCTCAAGGCGATCCATGGAACGGTGGTGGAAAAGGTCCTGCGTGACCATAACATTCTGCGCGATGGGATGTAAGGATATCATTCCAATGATAGGGATATGAAAAAAGAGAACGGGCTGCCAAAAAAATCGGCGGCTCGTTCTCTTGTTTTGGAAAACCGCAGGTTTTTCATTCCTTATATTCCTATTTTGCTTTAGAAAACAAAGGGGAAAGATTTTGGAACGTCCGTCTGACTTTCTTTTCTGCGAAAAAGATTTGCTTCAAAGCAAAGATATAATTTTTTGGAACGTCCGTTTGGGTTTCCTTTCTGCGAAAAAGATTTGCTTCAAAGCAAAGAGAAAAGATTTTGGAACGTCCGTAGGGTTTTCCTTTCTGCAAAATGATTTGCTTTGATTCTCAGGGTAACGTGTCGCGGCCGCGCGACGGCGGCACAAGGGGTAGAACCTTGCGGTTCTTGCCCTTGTGAATCCCACACTCCCTGTCCATTCGGTTTACCTTGGTGCCGCCGAAAGGGTGTGAAAGTATGAACTCCGCCACGGGCGGGGTTTCTGAGGTCGGTTCGCTTCCGCGGAAGTGCCCCAAGGGTGGGAATGTATGACCTCCGCCGCAGGGCGGGTCTGTGCAGCCTTTTTACAGGCTGGTGCGGTGCAGGCTTTTGATGGCATCTATATTTTCCGTTTGAAAACAGATGCGTGGCTTGACAAGTCTGCCAAGAATGGTTATACTAAAGGTACAAAAAAGGGTGCGTACCAGTAGACGGTTCGCCCCCTTGCTATTGGTTCAAATGACCGCTAGTTTTCTGAGGACTGGGCGGTCATTTTGCATGTGAAATAAAAATCCACATAAAGAAAATCGTAAGTGCAGATAAATCGCCGCGCGGCTTGACAAGTCTGCCAAGAACGGTTATACTAAAGGTACAAAAAAGGGCGCGTACCAGTAGACGGTTATGCCCCCTTGCTATTGGTTCAAATGACCGCTAGTTTTCTCAGGACAAGGCGGTCATTTTGCATAAGAAATAAAAAGCCACATAAAGAAAATCGCAAGTGCGGATAAATCGCCGCGCGGCTTGACAAATCTGCCAAGAATGGTTATACTAAAGATACAAAAAAAGGGCAAGTAAGAAAATAACAAAGATCAGAGCAGAAATAAATAAAATAGAGACTAAAAAGATAATAGAAAAGATAAAAAAAAAAACCTAAGAGCTGGTTCTTTAAAAGATAAACAAAATTAACAAAACTTCA
>JARIAV010000190.1 GCA_029257685.1 Butyricicoccus sp. | reverse complement strand
GACGGGGAAAGTGCCGCTTCCTGCACATAAAAATCCGGCGTGCGCCAACGCCAGATATGATGGTCGTCCTCGCGGGAGGATGCACTGTATACTGTCACCGTGCTTTTATAACCGGCCTCGTCCGTGATGACCACGCAGTTATCCGCATAACCGATCGAAGCGGTTCGGATAGGGGATTTGAGCTTCAGGGAAAACAGCTGTGTCAGGCTGGAGGAAAACGAAAGATCATAACCGCCGCGGTCATACGCGAGGATATAATTCGGATTGGCCGCCAGCGCAGGCGACGTATAATTGATCTCTGTTTTCTGCTGGCTGATGCCCCCCAGCTGCACGACGGAAAGGGCCTCATCGTTCAGGATCGCAAGCGCTGACCCGACCGGCCGCACCTGACTTGCCGACTGCCCCGGATACATCAGCACACCATTGCGGGCAGACTCCGGCTGCAAAGCACCAAACAGGATCTGCGTTGTACGCCGCAGAGAGGATGGTGAAAACAGTGTGAAATTGACGGCTGAGAACAGTAAGATCCCCACGATCAGCAGCCAACCGACGAGCGAACGAAAGCGCGTCAGGCGGCGCTGCTTGAGGCTTTCCGCCTGCTGCAGCAGCTGCTTGCGTTTTTTTGCAGAGCGTGGGAACGGAACCAGATTCTTTTTTCCCGACACAGGCATCCCTCTCCTCTCTCATTATAGTAGTGTATCATATTTTCATGCAGTCCGTGTGAATAAACCTTGAAATTTTTCCAGTCTCCGGTCAGTCTCCAAGATGAAATACATCCAATTCCGGTGTATCGTCGTACCAGAGACGGTTCATGAACAGACCGCACGCCGGCAGGGTCGGCCCTGCCTGTTCGCGGTCACACGAGCGCAAGATCCGTGCGACATCTTCCGGTTCAAATTTTCCACTGCCCACATAGAGCAGCGTACCCGAAATGGCACGCACCATATTGTATAAAAACCCGTCTCCGCAGACACGGATACAAATGAGTCCATCTGCATTTTGCTCGACCTCACACCAGAAAATGGTGCGCACGGTGGACTTCACCGGTGTACCGACCGATCGAACGGCATTGAAGTCATGCCGTCCTACGAAATACTGTGCGCCTGCCTGCATCCGCTCGGCGTCGAGCGGATACGCATAGCGATAAGCGCGATCGGTCAAAAACGGGTCACGCATTTTGGAAGGGTACACATAATAGGCATACTCCTTCTTGGTGCACTGGAAACGTGCATCGAAATCGTCTGGCACTCGTACCGCACCATTGACTGCGATATCTTCCGGAAGCTGTGCCCCCAGCGCAAGCGGCAGACGGTCGAGCGGAATGGAACAATCCGCCTTAAAGTTTGCAACATATCGCCGCGCATGGACACCGGCATCGGTGCGTCCCACGCCCGACAAATAGGTGTCACAGCCCAGCAGCTTCCGGATGGCATCGGTGACGGTTTCCTGAATGGAAGCACCGTTTTTCTGGATCTGCCAGCCGTGGTATTTCGTCCCCACATAGGACAGGGAGAGTGCAATATTCATCCTGTCACCATCCCATTCGTCCCAGCACGATCACCGCCGTAAACACAAGCACAGAGACTGCACCCGCGCCCAGATCCACACGGCCGAACTTCATCTGCTTCATGCGGGTACGTCCCACATCCCCGCGATACAGGCGGCACTCCATTGCGACCGCAAGCTCATCTGCACGGCGGAAAGCCGAGATAAAGAGCGGTACCAAAATGGGGACCATCGCACGCGCACGCTGTATCAGGTTGCCTGACTCGAAATCCGCACCGCGCGCCTTCTGCGCCGCAATGATCTTTTCCGTTTCCTCGATCAGCGTCGGGATGAAGCGCAGCGCAATGGACATCATCATAGCAAGCTCATGCACCGGAAGATGGATCTTCTTGAACGGGGACAGCAGGCGTTCCAAGCCGTCGGTCAGTTCAATGGGAGATGTGGTATAGGTGAGCATGGAAGTCCCGATGATGAGCAGCAGGATGCGCACGACCATCAGGACCGCAACGCGTATGCCGGCATCGGTCAGCTTGAGGAATCCAAAGCTCCAGAGCACATTGCCCGGTGTGTAAAAGAGATTGAGCACCGCAGTGAACACCACGATGAACACCACGGGCTTGAGTCCGCGCACGACCATTTTGGGCTGGATGCCCGAAATATAGATGACGGACAGGATGTATGCGGCAAGGATCGCATAGGAGACCGGTCCGGACGCCAGAAACAGCGTAACGATCATCGCCATGACCAAGACCAGCTTCAGCCGCGGATCGACACGATGCACGATGCTCTGTCCGGGAAAATACTGCCCGATCGTGATATCTCTTAGCATTTATTTCCCCTCCTTACATGCACGGATCGCCTTCACCGCATCTGCAACGGTATAGATCGAAGGATCGAGATCAAAGCCGCGGCGCACGAGTTCACGCACGACCTTTGTGATCTCCGGAATGTCCAAGCCTGCCTGTGTGATCTCATCCGCATGGGCGAACACTTCACGCGGTGTTCCGCACAGCATGACCTTTGCCTGATTCATCACCAGCAAGCGGTCAGCGAGCCGCGCGATATCCTCCATCGAATGGGATACGATGAGGATGGTCGCACCCGAGCGCGCATGATAATCCTGTATCTGCGCGAGGATCTCGTCCCGTCCTGCCGGATCGAGGCCGGCGGTCGGCTCGTCCAAAATGAGCACCTGCGGGCGCATGGCGATGACACCTGCGATCGCGACACGGCGTTTTTGTCCGCCGGACAGCGCAAACGGCGAATGGTTTGCCATCGCCGGATCCAGTCCGACGAAGTCCATCGCCTCCTGCACGCGCTTGTCCACCTCGGACGCGGAAAGCCCCATATTCTGCGGACCGAACGCGATATCCTTCGCGATGGTTTCCTCAAACAGCTGGTATTCCGGATATTGGAACACCAAGCCGACGGCAAACCGTGTCTTACGGTCACATCTGCCTTTCTCGTCCCAGATGGAGTGTCCGGACAGCAGCACCTCGCCCGCGGTCGGCTTGAGCAGACCGTTGAAGTGCTGGATCAGCGTAGATTTCCCCGATCCGGTATGCCCGATCACTCCAAGGATCTCTCCTTTTTTGATCTGTATGTTCACATGATCCAGTGCCATGCGTTCAAACGGGGTACCTGCGCCATATACTTGGGTCAAGTCCCTTGTTTCTAATATAAATGACATGATCGACTCGCTCCTCAGTTTGCAAGATATCGCTCCAGAATGTCCGCACAGGCATCCACTGTGAGCGCATCGATGGGCAGATCTGTCCCGATTTGGTTGTTGAGGTCAAAAAGCACCTCTATCGTCTGCGGTACGGTCAGGCTGGCCGTGCGGAGCGCGTCCACCTGCGTGAAGATCTCATGCGGTGTCCCCTGCATCATGACCTTTCCGCCATGCATGACCACAACGCGTCCGGCCTGTACCGCTTCATCCATGTGGTGCGTGATGAGTACCACCGTGATCCCCAGCTTTTGGTTCAGCTCCCGAATGACGCGCATGACCTCGCGCCTGCCAGCCGGATCGAGCATCGCAGTCGGTTCATCGAACACCACGCAGCGCGGCATCATCGCAATGACACCTGCGATCGCGACGCGCTGCTTCTGTCCGCCGGACAGCTTGTGCGGCGCATGGCGGCGGAATTCGTACATGCCCACCGCCTTGAGTGAAGCATCCACACGCTCGCGGATCTCGTCCGGCGGCACGCCAAGGTTTTCCAGCGCGAACGCGACATCCTCCTCCACGACCGTTGCAACGATCTGGTTGTCCGGATTCTGGAACACCATCGCGCAGGTCTTGCGGATATCGTACAACAGTTCCGGCTTGCGTGTATCCATGCCGTCCACATACACCGCGCCGCCGGACGGCAGGCGGATACCGTTGAAATGGCTGGCAAGGGTAGACTTGCCCGAACCATTGTGCCCCAGCACGGCGACGAACTCGCCCCGCTCGATGGACAGGCTCACGCCGTCCAGCGCGACCTTCTGCGCCCCGTCTGCGGACTGATAAATATATGTCAGTTCCTCTGTCTTGATGATTTCAGACATCAGGATCCCCCCTCCGATCGATTGTTTGGACTTATCGCGCCGCGATATAGCGTGCGGAAGATCCGCACGGCAGGACGAGTCCGGTCGAGGTGACCGGCAGCCCGATCTCCTGCGCCTCCACACGTCCCGGATGCTGGCGCATCGCGGTCGTACCCAGCAGATACGCCATGACGGAGGGGGCAAGTCCGGTGGAGTAGCTTGAGATGAGCACAAACAGCGGCTGATCGGACAGCAGCTGCATGGTCAGTGCCACAAAATCCGCGACATCCTCCTCGATCTTCCAGGTCTCACCGCCCGGCCCACGTCCATAGCTTGGCGGATCCATAATGATCGCATCATAGCGGCGGCCGCGGCGCAGCTCACGCTGCACGAACTTTTTGCAATCGTCCACGATCCAGCGGATCGGGCGGTCAGCAAGGCCGGACGAAGCCGCATTCTCGCGCGCCCATTGGGTCATGCCCTTGGACGCATCCACATGGCATACATTCGCACCGGCAGCGGCAGCGGCAAGCGTTGCACCGCCCGTATAGGCAAAGAGATTGAGCACATTGACCGGACGTCCCGCCGTGCGCACCTGCTCCATGATGAAATCCCAGTTTGCCGCCTGCTCCGGAAACAAGCCGGTATGCTTGAACGCCATCGGCTTGAGCTGGAACGTCAGCTCCTTGTAAGAGATCGCCCACTGCTCCGGCAGGCGACGGATCTCCCACTTGCCGCCGCCCGAAGACGAGCGATGATAGACCGCACCGGCGCGATTCCATACGCGGTTCTCCTCCGTGCGCGGCCAGATCGCCTGTGGGTCCGGGCGCTGCAGGATCTGATCGCCCCAACGTTCGAGCTTTTCTCCGCCGCCGCAGTCCAGTACTTCATAATCTTTCCAGTCATTCGCAATCCACATCTCATATCCTCCAATTGGGAAACCCGCATTCCGTACACTTTTTGCATGCGATCCCGATAAAATGCCGATAATTCAACTTCTATATTGTATCACCAAACGCTGTCCGGCGCAATTCCAAGCCGCTCCAAAAACAGCGATCCGGATCCCTCCGTTTTCTGGCAAAAAAACCAGTCACAGATACAAAAAATGGCGTTTTATTTGAACAACGGTTGCAAGATGGCGAAAATACTCGTATAATGAAGAAAAAACACTGCGCACTGTGCGCGTTACTCGAGGAAAAACGCATGAAAAAATATCATTCTGCGCGTCCCAACCGCTT
>JARIAV010000189.1 GCA_029257685.1 Butyricicoccus sp. | reverse complement strand
CCCTGTAATCGTCGTATAAAAAGCGAACAGGAAGCCTCTCTGGAGGTTTCCTGTTTTTGTATATAGACAGCTCTGTCAGAAACCGTCTTGCCCTGATGGTTTCGTTTTCTTGTATCCCTTGTATTTTTGTGATATGCCCCTTATAATAAGCAGAGCGATCAAAACAGAGGAGTTTTTGCTTATGCAGTGTAATTTTACGACCGGTTCCATCTCACGCAGCCTGATCCTGTTCAGTCTGCCGCTGATTTGCGGGAACCTTCTCCAGCAATGCTATAATATCGTGGATACCTGGATCGTGGGACGCTATCTCGGAAAGATCCCGCTCGCTGCCGTGGGCAGTGCCTTTGCACTCATGGTCCTGATCGGCAGCCTGCTCATCGGACTGTGTATGGGGGCTGGCGTGGTGTTCAGTCAGCTATACGGAGAGCGGCACGCGGAACGTATGAAGCAGGCGATCTGCAACGCCTTCGCACTCATCGCTTTTGTGTCTCTCCTGCTGCTCATCCTGTCTTATGCCGCACTGCCGCTCATCACAACACTTATGCAGATCCCCGCAGCAGCACTGGATGCCTTTACAACTTATCTCAAGATCATTTTCCTTGGGATCCCTTTTCTCTTCTTATACAATTTCTTTGCAGCGGTACTTCGCGGGGTCGGAAATTCTCTCGCCCCCCTGCTCTTTCTTTTGCTCTCGACCCTTACAAATATCGGTCTCGACTTCCTGCTGGTGCTTGTTCTGCATCAGGGTGTGGGCGGTGCAGCCGCCGCGACTGTGATCGCGCAGGGGCTTTCTGCCATCGGGCTTGCATTATACACTTGCTTCTGCCTGCCGGAGCTACGCCCCGATCGCTCCCATATGCGTCTGGATCTTGCTCTGCTTGGGCGCATCTTCTCTGTCAGTATGCTCACCAGTATCCAGCAATCCATCATGAATTTCGGTATCCTGATGGTACAAAGTCTGGTAAACAGCTTCGGCATCGCAGCAATGGCAGCATTTGCCGCTGGGGTGAAGATCGATGCATTCGCCTATGCACCTGCACAGGATTTCGCAAACGGCTTTTCCACCTTTGCCGCGCAGAATGTCGGCGCGCGAAAGCCGGATCGCATCCGACAGGGACTGCGCACTGCGACGCTTCTCTCCTTGGGATTCTGCCTTATCGTCTCCGTTCTTGTGTTTTTCTTTGCCCGCCCTCTGCTGACCCTGTTTATCCATCCAAGCGAATCGGAGACCTTGCAGATCGGGGTACAGTATCTCCGTATGGAGGGCATCTTTTATGGTGGGATCGGCATACTGTTTCTGCTCTATGCCACCTATCGCGGGCTGGAGCAGGCTGGCATGTCCATCGTTTTGACCATCATTTCCTTAGGTCTGCGCGTCCTCATCTCTTACAGCTTCGCACCCACTTTCGGGATCTGGGTCATCTGGCTCTCGATCCCGATCGGTTGGCTCATTGCGGATGCAGTAGGTATCTTCGGCCTGCGCCGCCTGTTCCAAACGAAACTTACTCCACTTGCTAAGAGCGCGCAGGAAATGCCTGATCCCTCCGAGTAGAAGACAGGCGCACATCCATCCTTTGTCCTGCAAAAGTAAAAGCGACCGCGTTGTATCAGCGTGATCGCTTTTCTCTTTGCTATTGCTCCCCTTTTTCCATGCGCTCTCCCATTTTACGCATCAAAAAGGTATTCCTCCAGTGCCTTTGCCAGATGCAGCGGCAGAGGAAGCACTGTAGACTGATCATATTGGATCGAGATATGCCGCAAGGCGTTGGTATAGAAAACCCACGCATCTGGCTGGTCTCCCGACTGAAGCTGCAAAGGGTATAATTCCATCATATCTTTTTCGGCAAAACGTTGTTTTGGACTTGTGAGCTTGGATTTCCGGAAGCTGCTCGTATACTGCCCATCATTGGGCCGCCCCAAAATCCCCCAAAACACGTTATCATAGCGAAAGATACCAGAAGCAGAAACGTATTCCTGTGTAGAACCTGCACGCAGCATGGTATAATAGTCCGGCACCTCCTGATTGCTTCGGATCCGCATGATCCGAATTCCAGTCCCAGTCAAAGAAAGTGGATATGGGTTTCGCGGCATTCCTGTATCGATCTGCTCCGGACAATACGGTTCGGTCACTGTGTACTGACCGATCTCCTTATTCGAGATGCCGCTCCATACCGCACGCATATTTCCATCCACCTGTACCGTCAGCAGCACGCCCTTATCCTGTCCGTAATATTGATTTTTTAAGGCAATGAGCCTGTGTTTTGCCGGAGATCGGCTGGCCTTAGCACAGCGTTCTTCCATATCATTGCGCCAAAAGAGCTGGGCCATTTCCAGACAAGCTTCCCGATACGATACCGTTCGCTTTTCAAACGCATCACAATATACACTGGTTTTACCCGATAACAGATCCACCGTCACATAAACAGGAAGAAACCTGGCCTTTTGTGCGACTCCATGAAGCTGTGTGAAAAGATGCATTCCAACGCAAGGGATCTTAGCAAATTCCGGGATCTTTTTTTCAAAATCAATCAGGGTGGTGATTCCCAGCTGGCGATAAAGATCATACACCGCGTGATCGATCTTATCCGATCCACATGCACCCGCAGGATCGATGAACTGGATCACGCGTCCCGTCCGTGCAAACGCATTGCGGATCGCCTGCTTGGGATCGCCCTTGGGGTAGCAGTCCGGCCCAGGCAGGAGAAAAATACAGGCTGTCACACCATCCGCAGCTCCAACTTCCCGTGTAAGTGTATCCGATCTTTTGATTTTGGCAGCCTTTGTGTCATCCTCCATCGGATCGACAAAACTGCCGGATTCCTTGCATATACATTGGATCTCCATGCAAGAGCCCACATGATTTTCTCCAAAATCTTTCCAGATTTTCTCCTGCATCTGATGCATGATCTCACTTTGTACCATGTCCTTCGATGCTCCATAGATCTCAAATATGATCCGGCTGGTTTCTGCACATTGACCAGCCCACATTCGAAATGCCTCTGGATCGGGATACCCCTGCGGTGACGCATAACATGCGATCTTTCGCACACTTGCCCGCACACGATCGGCTTCCGGCGGCTGGCAAAGGATATCGTGCAGGTACGGAAGGAGCTGCTGATACAGCGCGGTTTTGTCTACCACGGAAACGCCTGTACCGATTTTCGACGGTACGAAACTTGCCATACCATTTTTGTAAGGCAGCAAGATATGAGGCTGGCACGCCATTGGAGCTTCGAGCACCTCTTGACAAGAGGGTAAGGGTGCATATCCCCAGATATCATAGCACGCGTGATCCTGCGCTTTCCAGTCGATCTGTTTGGTATGGCTGTCATAGCAAATGGGGATCTGACAAAATTTACGGTCTGAGATTTGAATGTGTGCACGGATGCCTTCCCGAAGATATTTGATCGGTCCCTTTCCCGACCGCCCATAGATCCACCGGCGAATGCTCATCTGACACAGGAGCAATGCTTTCTGATCGGGCGGTGTTGTCTGTACGGTAAAATCAAACACAAAAGAATACAGATGACCGCTTTTCCCCTCAGCGATCGGCATACTCATCATCTGATTTTTCGCCGCATAGCATAGCCGCAGTGGCTGCCCATGCAGGAAAATTTCCTTTCCCAACAGTCGATCGATCACTAGAAGCGGGAGCACCTGATAGGCATGCTCACTGACCGTACCATCCTCCCGTGTCAGGCGGACCACCTCAGTTGTCCGAAGCGGTGCGATCTCTTCTGTTTCCATTGAATCGCAAAGATCGGCTGCCAACTTCTTGACCCGCGGCAGACTGCGCGGACCCATATAAGTAGTCTTGATCCACAATTGAATCAGCGCGCATAAGGTATCGAGCTCCGATATAGAATATTCGCGCAAGGCTGTCAGCCAAGCGTGGTCATCGCTATCCGCTTTGAGCGGTGCAAGTGCAGCCACCCCCTCCATCCAACTGTCGATCAGTATTTTCAGGGGCTTGGTCGGTAAGCCATATTCCTCCTTGAATTTCGGACTGTTCGCACGCGCAATTTCCAGCAGCGTTTCTTTCCACCGCCTTGGGAATGCCAAATAATACAGTCTGCATGTTTGTTCTGGCAAAGGCTGGTATGCCAGTGGATAAATCTTATCGCTCATATGGAATATCCCTTCTATACGCTTTATAAAATGGCCCATACAATGTTTCAGCAACTGCTGCACTTTCTGCTTTTGTCATCAGCTCCTCCAGATATCTCCCCAATGCAGAAAGGCAGTCAAAATCATCCGATCGATCCTCCCGTCCACGGAATGCTCCATCCATGAAATATACATGCGGCTCCGGCTTGGTCACATCCGTAACACGCGCCAATCGGCCAAAGATCTGAAGGATCAGCACAAACAAGGTTGCTACCACATCCCGCTGCTGAT
>JARIAV010000293.1 GCA_029257685.1 Butyricicoccus sp. | reverse complement strand
AGCCGCTGTCCTCCATCTTTTTTGCCTGCTCCGCCGTGAAGAAGTTCGGCGTATCACGCTCCAATGCGCGGACAACGGAGAAAATAGAGGCAGGCGCCTTTTCTTCTACAAAAATCGGATAGGCGAGCTGGAAGTTATCCAGATATCCATCGTCGATGGTGATGATGAAGTATTTCTTTCCTTTCTCTGCTTTTCCCTTGAAATAGTCTTCCAGAGAGATACAGGTATATCCGAGGGCGCGCATATCACGGATGTTGTTGCGGAGCTTCCATGGAGAAGTGTACAGCTTGGGGTTCTTTGCCAGAACTTTGGGGTCTTCCGTGAATGCGTGATACATGAAGATCACGGTGTTGTGGTTTTTTTCAAAATAGGGATAGGTGTGATCCAGCTCGATCCGCTTTTGCGGACCGTTGTAGATCGTGGACCAGTTGAGCGCACGCCCCAGATCGCGGATCGAAAAATAGTTGTAACCGGAAATGCTGTAGCTCTGAATGTTTGCCGGCTTGTCGTTGATATAGATGCGCTGGGAGGTCGGTTTGGCGGATACGCTGGGTGCGGTCACAGGCGGATGGGTCTCGGCGGAAGCGTCATAGGGTCGTCCTTCGTTGATGGAGATGGAGGCGGTCTGTGCGTCGTAGGAGACGGAACATCCGGCAGCCTGTGCAAAATCGCGTACACGCACATAGTCGGTCCGCTCGATCGTGTAGGCGGATAAGTTGGTCTTTTGGGAAGAAAGATAAATGCTGTGATTCGATCGTGTGGCGGTCACTGCGGAGGCTGAGGAGGTGAGGGCGAGCACCGCACAGGCACAGATGATCGGACGAAAAAAACGCAAAATAAGATCCTCCTTTGGAAATACAATAAAAAAGACGGTTCTCGATCGAAAACCGTCTGTATTTTTGGGCAAAATGCACTTGACTATACCCTGAAAAATATGGTATAATAAATCGCTTATCGAAATTGGGTACACGTTCCCAATCCGCTGTTTTTATAATAGCATGCTTTTCGAGTAAGCGCAAGAGGTACTTGAAATTTTTAACCACGCCTCCGGGCGTATTGAAATTCTTGGAAATTCAGAAACGGAGTGATGGGTTCAACATGATGGTAAAAGACGTACAGCACGGCAAGACCACAAGAAAGAGCTTTGCACGCATCGAGGAGATCCTCGAGATGCCAAACCTGATCGAGATCCAGAAGAAATCCTACGAGTGGTTTCTCGAAACAGGTCTGCGCGAGGTCTTTGAAGATGTCTCTGCAATCACAGACTACACCGGAAACCTTGAGCTGACCTTCCTCGACTATGCACTGGACGAGCCGAAGTACAGCATTGAGGAGTGCAAGGCACGCGATGCAACGTTTGCCTGCCCGCTGAAGGTGCGCGTACGCCTGCGCAACAAGGAGACCGGAGAGATCAAGGAGCAGGAGATCTTCATGGGCGAATTCCCGCGCATGACACAGTCCGGCACCTTTATCTTCAACGGCGCGGAGCGTGCCATTGTTTCACAGATCGTTCGTTCGCCGGGTGTATACTACGGCCGCGAGCTGGACAAGACCGATAAGGCGATCCTGTCTGCAACTGTGATCCCGTACCGCGGTGCATGGCTCGAATACGAGACCGATATGAACGATGTGTTCTATGTTCGTATCGATAAGAACCGCAAGATCCCGATCACTTCGCTGATCCGTGCATTGGGCGTCAAGACCGATGCGGAGATCCTTGAAATGTTCGGTGAGGATGAACGCATCCTCGCGACCCTTGAGCGCGATCCCTCCAAGACAGCGGAAGAAGCACTCATCGAGATCTATAAGAAGATGCGTCCGGGCGAGCCGCCCTCTGTTGAGTCCGCGACCAACCTCATGGATGCCATGTTCTTCGACACCCGCCGCTACGATATCTCGGCGGTCGGTCGTTACAAGTACAATAAGAAGCTGAACATTGCACGCCGTCTGGCAAACCGCAAGCTGCTTGCACCGGTTGCCGATCCGATGACCGGCGAGATCCTCGCGGAAGAGGGCGCGATCCTGTCCCGTGAAGAAGCACGCCATATCGCGGCACGCGGTGTCAATGCGGTACAGGTCGAGTCGAACGAGGGCAAGCTCGTAAAGGTATTCGGCAATGGCATGGTCGATGTGGACGACTTTAAGGATTACCTCGGTGGTATGGGTGCAGAGGCGCTCGGCATCAAGGAGAAGGTCCGCTTCCCTGTCCTCAAGGAGATCATCGACAGCGGTGTGACCGGTGACGCGCTCAAGAAGACCGTGACCGACCGCATCCATGACCTCATTCCGAAGACCATCATCGTAGACGATATCCTCGCGACCATCTGCTACCTGCTCAACATCGGCAACGGCGTTGGCGTGACCGATGATATCGACCATCTGGGCAACCGCCGTCTGCGCTGCGTCGGTGAGCTGCTCCAGAATCAGGTGCGCATCGGCTTCTCCCGTATGGAGCGCGTCATCCGTGAGCGCATGACCATTCAGGATCAGGAGAGCGTGACCCCACAGTCCCTGATCAATATCCGTCCGGTAACGGCTGCGATCAAGGAATTCTTCGGTTCCTCGCCGCTGTCTCAGTTCATGGATCAGAACAACCCGCTGGCAGAGCTGACCCACAAGCGTCGTCTGTCCGCCCTCGGCCCCGGCGGTCTGTCCCGTGACCGCGCATCCATGGAGGTGCGTGACGTACACTACAGCCACTATGGCCGTATGTGCCCGATCGAGACCCCTGAAGGCCCGAACATCGGTCTGATCTCCTACCTTGCAACCTATGCGCGCATCAATGATTTTGGATTCATTGAAGCACCGTACCGCATCATCGACAAGGAGACCGGCCGCGTGACCGACGAGGTGCGCTACATGACAGCCGACGTCGAGGACGAGTTCATCGTCTGTCAGGCATACGAGCCGTTGGACGAAAATGGCTGCCTTGCACATGAGCGTATCACCTGCCGTATGCGCGACGAGATCATCGAGGTCGATCGCAAGGACGTTGACCTCATGGACGTATCTCCGCGTATGATGGTTTCCGTTGCGACCGCATTCATCCCGTTCCTTGAGCACGATGACGCAAACCGTGCCCTCATGGGCGCGAACATGCAGCGTCAGGCGGTGCCGCTGCTCAAGACAGAAGCACCGGTCGTTGCAACCGGTATGGAATATAAGGCGGCAGTTGACTCGGGCATCATCCCGCTCGCTGAGGCAGACGGCGTGGTCACCCGCTCGACTGCACGCGAGATCTCCGTCCGTTATGACAACGGCGAGGAGAAGTCCTATCACCTGACCAAGTTCCTGCGTTCCAACCAGTCCACCTGTATCAACATGCGCCCGATCGTAAATCTCGGTGAGCGTGTGAAGAAGGGCGATGTACTGGCAGATGGTCCGTCTACCGATAAGGGCGAGATCGCACTCGGTAAGAACGCGCTCATCGGCTTCATGACTTGGGAAGGCTACAACTACGAGGACGCAGTCCTGCTCAACGAGCGTCTGGTGCGCGACGACGTTTACACCTCCATCCATATCGAGGAGTACGAGTCCGAAGCGCGCGACACCAAGCTCGGGCCGGAAGAGATCACCCGTGATGTGCCGAACGTGGGCGAGGATGCCCTGCGCGATCTGGACGAGCGCGGCATCATCCGCGTCGGTGCAGAGGTACACGCTGGCGATATCCTCGTTGGTAAGGTCACCCCGAAGGGCGAGACCGAGCTGACCGCGGAGGAACGCCTGCTGCGTGCGATCTTCGGTGAGAAGGCAAGAGAAGTGCGTGACACCTCTCTGCGTGCACCGCATGGTGAATCCGGTATCGTTGTAGATGTAAAGGTATTTACCCGTGAGAACGGCGATGAGCTGGCTCCGGGTGTCAATATGGTCGTTCGCTGTTATATTGCGCAGAAGCGCAAGATCTCGGTCGGCGACAAGATGGCAGGCCGTCACGGTAACAAGGGTGTTATCTCGCGCATCCTGCCGCAGGAAGATATGCCGTTCCTTGAGGATGGCACACCGCTCGATATCGTACTGAACCCGCTGGGCGTACCGTCGCGTATGAACATCGGTCAGGTACTCGAAGTGCATCTCGGCTTTGCTGCAAAGAAGCTGGGCTGGAAGGTCGAAACTCCGGTATTCGACAGCGCATCGCAGAAGGATATCGAGGATATGCTGGTGAAGGCTGGTTACGATGCAGACGGCAAGAGCTGGCTGTATGACGGCAGAACCGGTGAGCGTTTTGATAACCGCGTTACCGTTGGTTATATGTATTACCTCAAGCTGCACCATCTGGTCGATGATAAGATCCATGCGCGTTCCACCGGTCCTTACTCGCTGGTCACCCAGCAGCCTTTGGGTGGTAAGGCACAGTTCGGCGGTCAGCGTTTCGGTGAGATGGAAGTATGGGCGCTGGAAGCATACGGCGCAGCATACACCCTGCAGGAGATCCTGACAGTCAAGTCGGATGATATCACTGGACGTGTCAAGACCTATGAGGCGATCGTCAAGGGTCATAATGTACCGCAGCCGGGTGTTCCGGAGTCCTTCAAGGTACTTGTGAAGGAGCTGCAGTCCCTGTGCCTCGACATCAAGGTGCTGGATGAAAACATGGAAGTCATCGAGCTGTCCGAGGAAGAAGAGGAAGAGACAGAGTACAGCAACCGCGCAATGCCCGAGGAGTCCGCTTCCGGCAGCGATGCAGAATTTGCAGCGGCTGGATTCGGCATCAACGAGGCTGAGGACGGCGACACCGATCTGGGCGCGTTCGACAGCGAGGCAGAGGAAGCCGGTACAGAGGACGATGACTACGCTGAGGAAGACAACTACGGCGACGGTGATTTTGACGAATAACGCGGATACAGGAGGAGCTTTCTAAATTATGGGATATAATACGTTCAATGCCATTAAGATCGGTCTGGCTTCGCCCGAACTGATCCGCGAGTGGTCCTATGGCGAGGTCAAGAAGCCGGAGACCATCAACTATCGTACGCTCAAGCCTGAGCGCGATGGTCTGTTCTGTGAGCGCATCTTTGGACCGACCAAGGACTGGGAATGTCATTGTGGCAAGTACAAGAAGGTACGCTATAAGGGCAAGGTCTGTGACAAGTGCGGCGTTGAAGTGACCCGTGCCAAGGTACGCCGTGAGCGTATGGGTCACATCGAGCTGGCTGCGCCGGTTTCACATATCTGGTATTTTAAGGGCATACCGTCTCGCATGGGTCTGATCCTCGATATCAGCCCGCGTATTCTGGAGAAGGTACTGTACTTTGCAAACTATATCGTAACAGAGCCGGGGGATACCCCGCTCATGTACAAGCAGATCCTGACCGAGACCGAGTACCGCGACATGCGCGAAAAGTACGACGAGGATTTTGAGGCGATGATGGGCGCTGAGGCGATCAAGAAGCTGCTTCAGCAGCTCGATCTGGAAAAGCTGTCCGTAGAGCTGCGCAATGAGCTGCGGGATGCTTCCGGTCAGAAGCGTATGCGCATCATCAAGCGTCTGGAAGTGGTAGAATCCTTCCGCCTGTCCGGCAACAAGCCGGAGTGGATGGTGATGGATGTCGTTCCGGTCATTCCGCCGGAGATCCGTCCGATGGTACAGCTGGACGGCGGCCGCTTTGCGACCTCCGACCTCAATGACCTGTACCGCCGCGTCATCAACCGCAACAATCGTCTGAAGCGTCTTCTGGAGCTGGGCGCACCGGATATCATCGTGCGCAACGAGAAGCGTATGCTTCAGGAAGCGGTGGACGCCCTGATCGACAATGGCCGCCGCGGCCGTCCGGTCACCGGCCCGAACAACCGCGCGCTCAAGTCCCTGTCCGATATGCTCAAGGGTAAGCAGGGCCGCTTCCGTCAGAACCTGCTCGGTAAGCGTGTAGACTACTCCGGCCGTTCGGTTATCGTCGTAGGTCCGGATCTCAAGATCTGGCAGTGCGGTCTGCCGAAGGAAATGGCACTCGAGCTGTTCAAGCCGTTCGTTATGAAGCGTCTGGTCAAGGACGGTCTGGCGTCCAATATCAAGTCGGCAAAGAAGATGGTAGAGCGTGCAAAGACGGAAGTCTGGGACGTTCTGGAAGATGTCATCAAGGGCCATCCGGTCATGCTGAACCGTGCGCCTACCCTGCACCGTCTGGGTATCCAGGCGTTCGAGCCCAAGCTGGTCGAGGGCCGTGCGATCCGTCTGCATCCTCTGGTATGTACCGCGTTCAATGCGGACTTCGACGGCGACCAGATGGCGGTACATGTACCGCTGTCCGCGGAGGCACAGGCTGAGGCGCGTCTCCTGATGCTCTCTGCAAACAACCTCCTGAAGCCGCAGGACGGCAAGCCGGTCACCGTACCGTCTCAGGATATGGTGCTGGGCTCCTACTATCTGACCATCGATAAGGCTGACGAGCCGGGCGCAGGCAAGATCTTCTCCTGTCCGGACGAGGCGATGATGGCATACGATGAGGGCGTTGTCGGCATCCATGCACCGATCAAGGTGCGCATGACCCGCACCATCAACGGACAGACCGTTTCCCGCATCGTAGATGCGACCGTTGGCCGTCTGATCTTCAACTCCCGCATCCCGCAGGATCTGGGCTTTGTAGAGCGCAATGACGAGAACATCCTCGATCTTGAGATCATGTTCACCTGCGGTAAGAAGGAACTCGGAAAGATCATCGATCGCTGCATCCGTGTGCATGACTTCAATAAGACAGCGGAAGTGCTCGATGCCATCAAGGGCATGGGCTACAAGTATTCCACACGCGGCGCACTGACCGTAGCCGTTGCGGATATGCTCGTACCGGCTGAGAAGCAGAGCATGGTCGAGGAGTCCGAGAAGAAGGTCGCACAGATCGACCGCAAGTATAAGCGCGGCTTCATCACCGATGACGAGCGCTATCGTCTGGTCGTACACGAGTGGGAAGAAACCACCAAGAAGGTTGCTGCAAAGCTTCAGGAAAACATGAAGGAGCAGCGTTACAACCCGATCCACATGATGGCAGAATCCGGTGCGCGTGGTTCCATCAACCAGATCCGTCAGCTCGCAGGTATGCGTGGTCTGATGGCGTCCACCTCCGGTAAGACCATCGAGATCCCGATCAAGTCCAACTTCCGTGAGGGTCTGTCCGTACTTGAATACTTCATCTCTGCGCGAGGTGCTCGAAAGGGTATGGCGGATACCGCACTGCGTACCGCGGACTCCGGTTACCTGACCCGTCGTCTGGTAGACGTTTCTCAGGACGTCATCATCCGTGAGGACGACTGTGGCGCAGTCAAGGGCATCTGGGTCGAGGACATCAAGGAAGGCAACCAGACCATCGAGCCGTTCAACGAACGTCTGGTGGGTCGTTACCTCGTGGATGATCTCTATGATACAGACGGAAATCTCATCATCTCCAAGGATCACATGATGACCGAGGAAGATGCAGATACCATCATCAAGATGGGCATTACCCGTATCCAGATCCGTTCCGTTCTGGAATGCCGTGCGCGTAAGGGCGTATGTACCCACTGCTACGGCATGAACCTTGCTTCCGGTGAGCCTTGCGGCCTCGGTGAAGCAGTTGGTATCATCGCGGCACAGTCCATCGGCGAGCCGGGTACACAGCTCACCATGCGTACCTTCCATACAGGCGGTGTCGCTGGTTCCGATATCACACAGGGTCTGCCGCGTGTCGAGGAGCTGTTCGAGGCGCGTAAGCCGAAGAAGGTCGCAACACTGGCAGAGACCTCCGGCCGCATCACCATTGAGGAGTCCAAGCGCACAACGCTCAAGACCATCAATGTCACCAATCCGGAGACCGGCGAGATGTATTCCTATCAGCTGGCTTCTTCTTCCGGTATCCGCGTAGAGGACGGTCAGGAAGTCAAGCAGGGCGATCAGCTCAACGAAGGCGCACTCAGCCCGCATGATATCCTGCGCGTGCTCGATCCGCGTGCCGTGCATGACTACCTCATCAAGGAAGTCCAGAAGGTTTACCGTCAGCAGGGCGTAGATATCAACGATAAGCATATCGAAGTTATCGTGCGCCAGATGATGCGTAAGGTAAAGGTCGAGGATGCAGGCGATGCAAAGGTACTGCCTGGCTCCGTGATCGATCTGCTGGAGTTCGAGGATTACAACAACGAGGTACAGGCTCGCATCGATGCGGGGGAAGAGGGACTGCGTCTGGCAACTTGCAGCCCGACCCTCATGGGTATCACCAAGGCTTCTCTGGCAACCGAATCCTTCCTGTCCGCTGCATCCTTCCAAGAGACCACGCGTGTCCTGACGGAAGCTGCGATCAAGGGCAAGATCGATCCGCTGCTGGGTCTGAAGGAAAATGTTATCATCGGTAAGCTGATCCCGGCAGGCTCCGGTATGAGCGAATACTGTGATGGGCATTATGAGCAGACCGTAAGTCTCGATTAAGAAAATAGATATTTCGGGGAGCACTTTGGGTGCTCCCTGATTCTATATCCCTGTGGTTTTCATCGTTCGGGTCAGTTTTACAGGAAAAATGAGGTGGGCTTTTGTTTGCCGCTTCCAGCGCAAAAGAAATGCTGATTTTATGTATTTATCAGAATAAAAAGGGAAAAATACACAGGCAAAGGCACACTTGTGAAAAAAATCTTGTAAAAAAGAGGAAATTCAGAAAAAAAGACTTGACCACGACGATGGAGCACGCTATAATGTAGGAGTATGCGGTATAGGAGGTTACAATATGCTTTCTGAATTATCGCAGGCGGCGAAAGTCGTCGGCGTAAAACAGTCCCAAAAAGCCATCCGCGACGGCAAGGCCAAGGCGGTTTTTGTGGCTGATGATGCCGAACAGCGTGTGATCCGCCCCATTCGGGAACTGTGCGACGAAATGCATGTCCCGCTTTCTGAGATCCCAACCATGACGGAGCTCGGAGACGCGGCTGGCATCGATGTCGGCGCGGCAGTCGTCACACTGCTTCATTCTGCTAATTAAATGGAGTTTCCATTTAATATAGAAAATATTTTTGAAAGAAGGAGGAAATAGAATGCCTACTTTTAACCAGCTCGTTCGTAAGGGACGTGAGACACTTGCTGCAAAGTCTACCGCTCCTGCTCTTCAGGTTGGTCTGAACTCTCTCAAGAAGAAGACCACTGAGCAGTCTGCTCCGCAGAAGCGCGGTGTTTGCACCACTGTTAAGACCATGACCCCGAAGAAGCCGAACTCTGCTCTGCGTAAGATCGCTCGTGTAAAGCTGACAAACGGTATGGAGGTGTCTGCTTACATCCCGGGTATCGGCCACAACCTGCAGGAGCACTCTGTTGTAATGGTTCGCGGCGGTCGTGTAAAGGACCTGCCAGGTGTACGTTACCACATCATCCGCGGCGTTCTGGATACCCAGGGCGTTGCAAACCGCAAGCAGGCTCGCTCCAAGTACGGCGCAAAGCGCCCGAAGGCTGGCAAGTAATCCGCATTTTTATTTCCGTAGCCTGATAGATGACTGCGCGGCTCCGTTCCGCGCCCTCGTCCTCGGTTTTACGAAAATCTGCCGGATTGTCTAAGCCTTTGAGAGCAGCTGCTTCGCAAAGCAATCGTTCAGTCCTTTCGGACTGACCCACCGCTTTGTCTTTCCCAGGGGAAAGACAGGCGCAACACGGCACACGATAAGCCGTGTGCTGAGTACCAATGAAATCATTTCTATATGAAGGAGGGAAGTAAAGTGCCAAGAAGAGGAAATGTTCCCAAGAGAGACGTTCTGCCCGATCCAATGTACAACTCCAAGCTCGTCACCAAGCTGGTCAACTCGATCATGCTCGACGGTAAGAAGGGTGTCGCGCAGAAGGTCGTTTATGGTGCTTTTGACATCGTTCGCGACAAGACTGGTCGTGAGCCGCTGGAGGTTTTTACCGAGGCGATGGAAAATATCATGCCGTCTCTGGAGGTTAAGGCACGCCGTGTAGGTGGTGCAACTTACCAGGTTCCGATGGAAGTTCGTCCGGAGCGTCGTCAGACTCTCGGTCTGCGCTGGATCACCAAGTATTCTCGTGCTCGCAGCGAGAAGACCATGCGTGAGCGTCTGGCAGGCGAGATCATGGATGCTTGCAACAATCTGGGCGGCTCTGTCAAGAAGCGTGAAGATACGCACAAGATGGCAGAGGCGAACAAGGCATTCGCTCACTACCGTTATTAATTTACGGCAGTATTTGAAAGGAGAGCAAATATGCCTAGAGAGTTTTCGCTGGCTAAAACCAGAAACATCGGCATCATGGCGCACATCGATGCTGGTAAAACAACTACGACCGAGCGTATCCTTTATTACACCGGCGTAAATTATAAGGTTGGCGATACCCATGACGGTACCGCTACCATGGACTGGATGGAGCAGGAGCAGGAGCGTGGTATCACCATTACCTCTGCTGCTACCACCTGTCAGTGGAAGGATCACCGTATCAACATCATCGATACCCCAGGCCACGTTGACTTCACCGTTGAGGTACAGCGTTCCCTGCGCGTACTCGATGGCTCGGTGACCGTATTCTGTGCAAAGGGCGGCGTAGAGCCGCAGTCTGAGACCGTTTGGCATCAGGCTGACGACTACAAGGTTCCGCGTATGGCGTTCGTCAACAAGATGGACATCATGGGCGCTGACTTCTACAACGTTATTGCCATGATGAAGGACCGCCTCAAGTGTAACGCAGTCCCGATCCAGCTCCCGATCGGTAAGGAAGAGACCTTTAAGGGCATCGTCGATCTGATGACCATGCGCGCAGAGGTTTACTACGACGATATGGGTAAGGATATCCGCGACGAGGACATCCCGGCGGATATGATGGACAAGGCACAGGAATACCACGACGCAATGGTTGAATCCATCTGCGAGCTCGACGAGGAACTCATGATGAAGTACCTCGAAGGCGAAGAGATTTCTGTTGAAGAGTTGAAGGCTGCTCTGCGTAAGGGCGTCTGCAACGTGCAGATCATCCCGGTTATGTGTGGTACTGCGTACCGCATGAAGGGCGTACAGATGCTGCTTGACGCAGTTGTTGACTATATGCCTGCTCCGACCGATGTCGCTGCAATCAAGGGTGTCAATCCGGACACCGAAGAAGAGGATGAGCGTCCGTCTTCCGACGAGGCTCCGTTCTCCGCACTGGCATTTAAGATCATGACAGACCCGTATGTTGGTCGTCTGACTTTCTTCCGTGTGTACTCCGGTACCATCGCTGCTGGTTCCTCCGTGCTCAATGCAACCAAGGGACAGCGTGAGCGTCTGGGCCGTATCCTGCAGATGCACGCAAACTCCCGTAAGGATATCGATGTTGTTTACGCAGGTGATATCGCTGCTGGTGTTGGCTTCAAGAACACCACCACAGGTGATACCCTCTGTGATGAAAAGCATCCGATCATCCTCGAGTCCATGAACTTCCCGGAGCCTGTTATTCGTGTCGCAATCGAGCCGAAGACCAAGGCTGGTCAGGAAAAGATGGGCGTTGCACTGTCCAAGCTGGCTGAAGAAGATCCGACCTTCCGCACCTATACAGATGAGGAAACCGGTCAGACCATCATCGCTGGTATGGGCGAGCTGCATCTGGAGATCATCGTTGACCGTCTGCTTCGCGAATTCAAGGTCGAAGCAAATGTAGGTGAGCCGCAGGTTGCTTACAAGGAGACCATCCGCCGTTCTGCTGATGTAGACATGAAGTATGCACGTCAGTCCGGTGGTAAGGGTCAGTATGGTCACGTTAAGATCATCGTTGAGCCAAATGAATCCGGTAAGGGTTACGAGTTCATCAACAAGGTCGTTGGTGGCGCGATCCCGAAGGAATATATCGAGCCTGTTAATCAGGGTATCCAGGGTGCTATGCAGGCTGGCGTACTCGCTGGTTATCCGGTAGTTGACGTAAAGGTAACTCTTTACGATGGATCTTTCCATGAAGTCGACTCCTCTGAAATGGCGTTTAAGATCGCTGGTTCTATGGCGTTCAAGGAAGCAATGCGCAAGGCAGATCCGGTCCTGATGGAGCCGATCATGCAGGTTGACGTAATGGTTCCGGAAGACTATATGGGTGACGTTATCGGCGGTCTGAATGCACGCCGTGGTCAGATCCAGGGTATGGAGCCGCGTGGCGGCGTACAGGCAATCGGTGCAGCAGTACCGCTGTCTGAGATGTTCGGTTATGCAACTGCACTGCGTTCCAGCACACAGGGCCGCGGTCAGTACACCATGTCTCCGAGCCACTACACCGAGGTTCCGAAGTCCGTACAGGATAAAATTATCGACTCGCGCAATAAAAGCGACAACTAATAGTTGATTTTTTTGCGAAAGTATTTTAGAATAGTCTTATAATCGTCTATTCTATTGAGGGCGATTCCCGCAAGGGATGAACTCAAAAACACACAAGGAGGCTTCTCAAATGGCTAAGGAAAAATTTGAACGTAATAAGCCGCATCTGAACATTGGTACTATCGGTCACGTTGACCATGGTAAGACCACTCTGACTGCGGCAATCACCAAGGTTCTGGCTCTGCTGGGTGACGCTGAGTTCCAGGCATACGACGCAATCGATAAGGCTCCGGAAGAGAAGGAGCGCGGCATTACCATCAACACCTCTCACGTTGAGTATCAGACCGAGAAGCGTCACTATGCTCACGTTGACTGCCCAGGCCATGCTGACTACGTTAAGAACATGATCACTGGTGCTGCTCAGATGGACGGCGCGATCCTCGTTGTTTCTTCTGCAGACGGCCCGATGCCGCAGACCCGTGAGCACATCCTGCTCGCTCGTCAGGTAGGCGTTCCGTATATCGTTGTATTCATGAACAAGGTTGATCAGGTTGACGATCCTGAGCTGCTCGACCTCGTAGAGATGGAGATCCGTGATCTGCTGTCTACCTACGACTTCCCGGGCGATGACACCCCGGTGATCCGTGGTTCCGCTCTGAACGTTCTGACCTGCGAGTCCAAGGATCCGGCTGCTCCGGAGTACGCTTGCATTCGTGAGCTGATGGACGCTGTTGACAGCTACATTCCGGACCCGACTCGTAACGACGAGCTGCCGTTCCTGATGCCTGTCGAGGACGTATTCTCCATCACTGGTCGTGGTACTGTTGCTACCGGCCGTGTAGAGCGTGGCGTTCTGAAGCTGAGTGAGGAAATCGAGATCGTTGGTCTGATGGATGCTCCTCGCAAGACTGTTGTAACTGGTATCGAGATGTTCCGCAAGCTGCTGGATTACGCTGAGGCTGGTGACAACATCGGTGCTCTGCTCCGTGGTATCCAGAAGACTGATATCGAGCGTGGCCAGGTTCTGGCTAAGCCGGGTACCATTCATCCGCACACCAAGTTCAAGGGTCAGGTATACGTTCTGAAGAAGGAAGAGGGCGGCCGTCATACTCCTTTCTTCAACAACTACCGTCCGCAGTTCTACTTCCGTACAACTGACGTAACTGGCGTAATCGCTCTGCCGGAAGGCACTGAGATGTGCATGCCTGGCGATAACGTTGAGATGGACGTTGAGCTGATCACTCCTATCGCAATCGAAGAAGGTCTGCGTTTCGCTATCCGTGAGGGTGGCCGTACCGTAGGTTCCGGTGTCGTTGTAAAGGTTAACGAGTAATTCGTGATTTTT
>JARIAV010000289.1 GCA_029257685.1 Butyricicoccus sp. | reverse complement strand
CTCTTTTTCTAGGGGCGTATCCGAAAAGTCGAAATTCCAGTCTTTTTCACAGTGCATGGCAGCAGCTGCATTTTTTGCCTTGCATTTGTACACGCACTGTCAAAAATTCGTCGATTTCTTTGTTTTCCAATACGCTCGAAATGGAGGGAAAAATCATGCCGCATATCCTTGCAATAGACGATGACAGCGAAGTATGTGCTCTGATCCAAATGGCATTGGAGCGCGATGGCCATCAGGTGCTGACCCTGCAAAGCAGCCGAGCGCTCACACCGGCGCATTGTCAATGGGCGGACTGCATCCTTTTGGACATCATGATGCCTGAGGAGGACGGCTTCACCATCTGTCAGCGCATCCGCGCACAGGTGGATTGCCCGATCCTGTTCCTGACTGCCAAGACACAGGAGGCAGACATCCTTACCGGACTGGGACTGGGGGCGGACGATTATCTGACAAAACCCTTTCGGCTGGCAGAATTACGGGCGCGCATCAACGCCCATCTGCGCCGAGAACAGCGCACGCCGCATCGCCGTATGGTATGCGGCGCGCTTGTGTTTGACTTGGGTGCGCACACGCTGACCTGTGCGGAGCAGCCGATCCGGCTGACCAAGAGCGAATATGCCATTTGTACCCATCTCGCGCTCCATGCAGGGCAGACCATGACCAAGGAACAGATCTATGAAGCGGTATTTGGGTTCGACGGCACGGCAGATGCATCTGCGATCACTGAGCATATCAAGAACATCCGCGCCAAGCTGCGGCAGCAGGGACAGGATCCGATCCAGACGGTATGGGGAGTGGGGTATCAATGGAAACGAACATAACAGGAAAACGGGGGATCACCAGCCTGTTCTGGCAATACCTGTGCGTGACGGGGGCGGCGATACTGACCGTTGCAGGCGCGGCGGTGCTGGTGCTGGCGTTGGCGCTGAGCAGTGGTTTTGTCCTGCCTGCCAATACTGCCATGACGCAGGTGGAAACGCTGGGAAGGATGCTTGCAGCAGGCGAACGAACACCGGATACACTCCCATATTATTTTCGCTGGGCGTGTCTGGACGAAACAGGACAGTGTACGGCACATGCACAGTCGATGAACGAGCGGCAGCTGGAGGCGATGCGAGAAGCCGCCAAAACGCAAGCCGTGCGCGTTTCCGGTTTTCCCTATGCGCAGTACCATAAAAGTGTCCGGCTTCCGGATGGCACACAATGCATCCTGCAATATGATTTTCGTCCGCCCTACGGCACCCTCAGACTGCAAAGGGATCTGCCCGATTTTCAGATCACGCTGCTGCTCACAGTGTTTTTGTTATGGGGCGTTTGTGCGTTCTGGTGTACGCGGCGGTATGCGTCCATCTTGCGGCGGGATATCACAGTGCTGACCCGTGCTTCCGAACAGATCGCGGCACAGCGGCTCGATGTCCCGTTTACGGAAAATATGCAGGTGCGCGAGCTGGGGGAGACCCTCGAAGCGATGGAAAAGCTGCGGCAGAGCTTGGCGGACTCTCTGGCGGAGCAGTGGGCGATGGAGCAGCAGCGCGCCGGAGAGATCGCGGCCTTGACACATGACCTCAAAACACCGCTGACCATCATAAGCGGAAACAGCGAGCTGCTTTCGGAAGAACCCCTGACCCCGACGCAGGAAAAAAGCGTACAGGCGATCTTTCGCAACGCCCAGCGCATGAGCGACTATATGGGAAAGCTCCGTGCAGCGGCAGGGCAGGAGCTGATAAAACCGGCGCGTGAGATCGTGCAGCTGCAAATGGTGTTTTCCGAATGGTGCAGCATGGGGGAAGGGCTGTGTGCGCCGCGTGGGATCTCCTTTTGTGCCGTGCCGCCGCAGGCACAGAGCGTGCGGTTATGCCATGAGGCAGTCAGCCGCGCGGTGCTGAATCTTCTGGACAATGCGGCGCGCTATACGCCAAGGGGCGGAACGGTCACGCTGTCGGCACAGATCCGTGAGTCCGTCCTGACCATTTGTGTCACGGATACTGGACGTGGATTTTCACAGGAGGCACTCGAAAAAGCCGGAACCATCTTCTACACGGAGCATACGAGCCGCCCGATGGATGGACACTGGGGCATGGGGCTTTGCTTTGTACGGCGCATCGCACAGGAGCACGGCGGACAGCTCACGTTCGCCAACACGGAAGCAGGTGCATGTGTGCAGCTGACCCTGCAAGCCGGAACGGAAGAAAACGGTTGCGGCTCCAAAGATTGACACCCGTTTCAGGACTATGATATACTAAAAAAGTAATCTATAGTAGAAGTGATGGAAAATATTATATTTTTACTGAAAATTTGCTGATTGCATAGAAGTCGATATGAGAAAGGAGCAAAGGATCGTTTACAAAAGGAGGGATTGGAAAGAGGGCGTATGATGATTAAGCTAAAAGAAACCATGCAGAAAATGGAAGCGGATGCCTCCCGTTATCAGACTGCGGTGGAGGAATATGTATGTAAGGTGCAGAGGATCTTTTCTTTGTGTCTTGTGCTGTTCTTTCTCGTACATATCATAGTGATCACCTTGTTTGAGTTTGCAACCAAGGAAAAAGTAGATGGTGCACTTGGCGTGTCCTTTATACAAATGCTTTTGTGTCTGGGTGCATATTTTCTATTCCGCGGATACCTGAATACACACAGAAAGTATGTCATTCCAGCGGCGTATCTGAATATCTTACAGGTGCTCATGCTGCTGGAACTACAACACTTTCTGTATAATGAATATATCTCCTTTGCGGTTGTCATCTGCCTGATGCTGTGTACCTCCCTGACGATCATCGGCCATGTGCGGACCTATTGCGGCATCATATTATGGAGCTGCTTTGTGGATGTTGCCATTGCGGCATATAAGAATATAGAATGGATCACACCGGCGGTGCTGAATTTCTATATCATTGATAACTTGTTTATGGCGCTCATTGCATCAGGTATCAATATCTGCTGCTGCCGCCTCAATTATCAGACGTTTGAAAAGGAACAGCAGATCATTTACCTCAGCGAGCGGGACGCACTGACCGGCTTGCTCAACCGCAAGGCACTGCAAGCCGCAGTACAGACCCATACGGCAGAGGACGCTCTATGTGCAATGATTTTATTGGATCTGGATAATTTTAAGCCGCTCAATGATACCCTCGGACAT
>JARIAV010000285.1 GCA_029257685.1 Butyricicoccus sp. | reverse complement strand
TGTGGTCGATCTCACACATGAAGGATATCGAGCGCACGTTCCAGTATCATGGCGCAGAGCACAAGACCATTTTCTGCTATGAAGCCGGACTGCCCCTGACTGTGGAGAATGTGCGCAAGATGCCGCGCTTTCATCCGCGGTGTGGTACCAGCTTTATGATCGTCATGATGATCATTCCCATTTTGATCTTTGCGTTCGTACAGATGGATAATGTATGGCTTCGCATGCTCCTGCGTCTCTTACTGCTGCCCGTTGTCGTTGGCATTGCATACGAGTGCAATCGCTGGGCAGGGCGGAGCGACAATCTGTTTTCCCGTGCGATCCGCTGGCCCGGTCTGCAAATGCAGAAGCTGACCGTGTTTGAGCCGGATGACAGTATGATCGAGGTTGCGATCGCGGCTATGGAGCGCGTGATCCCGGAGGATGACAGCGATGCATGGAAATAAGGCGATGACAGCGCGTGAATGGTACACAAAGCTGTGCGATGTCCTGCGCACACAGGAGGATATCTCCATGCCCGAGCTGGAAGCACGGGAGCTGGTGTCCTGTGCGCTGGGGGAAGATATGCGGCGGCTGCCGCAGACCAGACTGGTCGCGGCATCTGAGCAAGCCGTGCTGGAGCAGCTTTTGGAGCGCCGCTTGCACGGAGAGCCGCTCGCCTATTTGCTGGGAGAATGGGATTTCTATGGCATCACCCTGCGCGTGACACCGGATGTTTTGATCCCTCGAAGTGACACCGAGCGGCTTTGTGAGCTTGCCATCGAGCGGGCGCGTGCCTGTAAAGAGCCGCGCGTACTCGATCTGTGCAGTGGTTCGGGCTGCATCGCGCTTGCACTCCTGCATGAAGTCCCATCGGCACACGCGGTTGGCGTGGATCTCTCGCCAGATGCCATTGCGCTGGCGCGGGACAATGCCGCACGGCTGGGGCTGGCGGATCGCTACACCTGCATCTGCGGCAATGCGCTAGAGACACCACCGCAGGAGCTGGTTTCCGCGTTCGATGTCATGGTGTGCAACCCCCCTTATATCACCGAACAGGAGATGAAGCAGCTCGATCGCAGTGTAGCTGCGTATGAGCCGCATCTGGCACTCTATGGCGGCACGGACGGACTGGATTTTTATCGGGCGATCCTGCACGGATGGGCACAGAGCTTGCGTCCGGATGGCGTACTTTTCTTTGAATGTGGCTGGAAACAGGGCGGATCGGTTGCAGAGATCTGCATGGAAGCCGGATGGAAAGAGACGCGCATCGAAACGGATTATGCCGGTGTGCCGCGGATCGTGTGTACACAGCGGCCCCATTGAGCAATCGAACAAATTTTCGGTTTGGTCTTGCAAAAGCAGGGGCACTGCTTTATAATGAAAGAACCAATCAATCTGAACGTATGGAGGAAGGATCGCGATGGCGTCGAACAATAAAAAGAAACTCGAACCGGTTGCACCGGCAACCAACAAGCAGGAGGCACTGGCAAAGGCACTGGGACTGATCGAAAAGCAGTACGGAAAGGGTGCGGTCATGCGTCTGGGCGAAAACAGCGGCATGGCGGTCGATCATATTTCGACAGGCTCCATCGGTCTGGACTGTGCGCTGGGGATCGGCGGACTGCCGCGCGGCCGTATCGTGGAGATCTATGGGCCGGAATCTTCCGGTAAGACCACGGTTGCCCTGCATGCCATTGCACAGGCACAGAAGGCAGGCGGTGAAGCGGCATTTATCGACGCGGAACACGCGCTCGATCCGGTGTATGCGCGTGCGCTTGGCGTCGATATCGACAGCCTGCTCGTTTCTCAGCCGGATACCGGTGAGCAGGGTCTGGAGATCGCGGAGGCATTGGTGCGCTCGGGTGCGCTCGATATCGTGGTCGTGGACTCGGTTGCTGCACTGGTACCGCGTCAGGAGATCGAAGGCGAGATGGGCGACTCCTTTGTGGGTCTGCATGCCCGTATGATGAGTCAGGCAATGCGTAAGCTGGCAGGCTCGATCGCAAAGTCCAACTGTGTGGCGATCTTTATCAACCAGCTGCGCGAGAAGGTCGGCGTTGTCTACGGAAACCCCGAGGTCACGACCGGCGGCCGTGCGCTCAAGTTCTATGCATCGGTGCGAATCGATGTACGCCGCATCGAGCATATCAAGAATGGTACGGAGCTGCTTGGCTCGCGCACCCGCTGTAAGATCGTAAAGAACAAGGTTGCACCGCCGTTCCGTGAGACGGAATTCGATATCATGTACGGTGAGGGCATTTCCTTTACGGGAGAGCTGGTCGATCTCGGCGTAGAATATGATTTTATCCAGAAGTCGGGCGCGTGGTTCTCGATGGATGGTGTGCGTCTGGGACAGGGACGCGACAACGCCAAGATGTATTTCAAGGAGCATCCGGAGGAAGCCGAGATCCTGCATGAAAAGATCATGGCGGCGATCGCGGAGGAGTCGAATAAGATGGCTGCAAAGGGCAAGAAGAAGGACAAGGACGAGGAAGAACTGTCTGCAAAGCCGGTGGCTGCCCCTGCTGCATCGGCAGAGCCGGAGAAGAAGGCGGTCAAGTCCAAGGCAGTCGCTATCGATGCAGATGACTTCGACGAAGATGACGATGGGATCGATGTATGAGAGATCCCCGATCGTTTGAACAGGCAGAGCCTGCACCAATGACGCAGCAAGCCCTTGAAAAACTGTATCAGGAAACACTGGAGGCCGCGGCAAGACTTTTGTCTTACCGCGCCCTTTCTGTCAGTGCCCTGCGTGACAAGCTCCTTGCACGGGGCTGTCAGGAAGATGCCGTGGACTATGCTTTGGCATATCTGGAAGCACATGGTTTCCTCGATGATCAAAAATATGCGGAAAGCACCGTGCGTTCCTATAAGCGGCGCGGATACGGTACCCTGCGGATCCGGCAGGAGCTGCGCCGCCGCGGTGTGGATGAGGCGGCTGCCAGCGAGGTGCTGGAGGACGCCACACCGGACTGGGACGCGATGGAAGCCCTGCTGGAAAAACGGCTGCATGGGGACTTGTCCGACCGCAAGGAGGTCAATAAGGCGATCGCTGCCTTGCAGCGGCGCGGCTTCCTGTGGGAGGACATCCGCACGGCGCTGCGCCGGTATGGGGCATCCATTGAAGCGTCCTTCGACTGAACAGAACGATATCCCTGAGAGGTAGGCTATGTTACAAAAAGCAAATAAAGTGTTATGTATTTGCAGTGTCCTGCTGGCGATCGTGCAGCTGGGGGCTGCGTTTTTGGGTCAGCTGCTCCCGATCGTGCCCAATCTTGCATTTGCAGGCGTGTGCATCAGTGCGGTCTCATGGATCGCTGCACAGTGGCGGTGTGAGGATGCCGCGAGCCGCACCGCGGCGATCGCACTTGTGATTTTTCTTGTAAGTGAAGCGATTTGCGTGATTCAGATGTTCTCATTGCTCAAGATTCTGTTATAATAGAAGTGACCAATCGTTTCATCGGAGGAAATGCACCATGATATACAAACTGATTTGGCCTGCTGCTGTGGCGGCCGGTCTGCTGGCGGTGGCAGAGATCTGCAATCTGCCCGTGATGCAGCATTTCGGCGCGATCCTGTCCATTGTGGGAATCGCATTTTGTTTGCTTGCGCGTATGTCCGCACGCAGCCGGAATGACACAAAGCATGGACGCGTAGCACTTTGGGCACTGGTGCTCTATACACTGATTCTGGTACGTTGGATCATATGGATGCTGTAAGAGCAAATGGATCGAGAATAAGAGAGGAAAATTCTATGAAAATTGGATTGATTTCATTGGGATGTGCGAAAAATCTGGTGGATTCCGAGCACATGCTGGCAAGACTGCGCGAGGTTGGCCATGAGATCGTGACGGATATGGACGAGGCAGAGGTCGGTATCGTAAATACCTGCGGCTTTATCGAATCTGCAAAGACCGAGGCGATCGAGACCATTCTGGAAACGGCACAGTGCAAGCAAACCGGAAAGATGCAGGGACTGGTCGTGACAGGCTGCCTTGCACAGCGATACCGTGAGGAGATCGAAAAGGATCTTCCGGAGGTCGATGTCATCTGCGGCACCGGAAGCTATGAAAATATCACAGAGGCGGTAGAAGCCGCATACGGACACCAGAAACGCGCATATTTTGGTGCGATGGATCAGGCGGATCTGGGCGGTGCACGCAGTCGCCTGACACCGGGGTACACCGCATATTTCAAGATCGCGGAGGGCTGCTCCAATACCTGTGCATACTGCATCATCCCGAAGCTGCGCGGCAAGTATCGCAGCCGTGCCTATGAAGAACTCATCGAGGAGGCACGGGTATTGTCCGATGCCGGTGTCAAGGAACTCATCGTCATTGCACAGGATATCACAAAATATGGCATGGATCTCTATCATAAGCGTCGTTTGCCGGAGCTTTTGCGCGAGCTGTGCAAGATGGATTTTACATGGATCCGTCTGCACTATCTCTATCCCGATCAGATGACGGATGAACTCATCGACGTCATTGCAAGCGAGGATAAGATCGTAAAATATCTCGATATCCCGCTCCAGCATGTTTCAAAGCGTATCCTGCGTGCGATGCGCCGACCGGGTGACCGCGAGAGCCTGACTGCGCTGATCGGCAAGCTGCGCGACCGGATCCCCGGACTTGTCCTGCGTACCAGCCTCATTGTAGGTCTGCCGGGCGAAACCGAGGAAGAATTTACTGAGCTTTGCGAATTTTTACAGGAAGTCCGCATCGAGCGCGTAGGTGTGTTCGAGTTTTCACCAGAGGAAGGCACCATCGCGGCAGAAATGCCCGACCAGATCGAGGCAGAGACCAAGGAAAACCGCCGCCTGATCGTGGAGGAATTGCAGTCCGGTGTGATCGACGATTACAACCTGTCACGCGTGCATGAGGAAATGGACGTGCTCTGTGAGGGATTCGATACGGATGCACAGCTGTATTACGGACGTACCTATGCAGATTCCGTCGAGGTCGATGGCAAGGTCTGGTTCGCGTCGGAAACCCCTTGCACGGCAGGCGAGTTTGTGCGGGTGCGCATCGATGACAGTCTGGGTGCCGATCTTTCCGGTGTAAGAGTAGGAGGCTGATACCGTGACGACTGCGAATAAAATTACACTGGCGCGTATCGCGCTGATCCCGTTTTTCATTTGGTTTGCCATGCAAGGCACACCGCAAGGGGATATCATTGCGCTGGTCCTGTTCTGTGTTGCGTCGGTCACCGATTTTTTGGATGGCTATGTTGCACGCAAATACAATCAGGTCACTGATTTTGGAAAATTCGTAGATCCGCTGGCAGATAAGCTGCTTGTTACGGCGGCACTCATCCTTTTTGTGGAGCGTGGTCTGTTTGCGGCATGGATGGTGTTCGTGATCTTGGCGCGTGAGTTCATCATCACCAGCCTGCGCAATGTTGCGGCGGCAAAGGGACAGGTCATGGCGGCGGCGTGGTCAGGAAAGGTCAAGACCTGCGTGCAGATCGCCTCGGTGATCGGACTGTTCCTGTTCAGCATCGTGACCGGCATGGGAACGGCACTGCCTGCCATTTTCGCACAGATCTGTGCATGGGCAGCAACACTCGTTACCATCTATTCCGGATATGACTATATGCATCGCAACTGGGCTTTGGTCGCAGAAGGTGCGACCAAGCCGAAAAACTAAAAGAAAAGCGAGAAGCCCCTAGCCGAATGGCTAGGGGCTTCTCATAAGGAAAGTGAGAATTGCCTGTGGTTTTTGAATGAGAGAATGAAAAAATATTTGGTGGGGGGAGAAGCAGTGACCTGAAATCCTTGCCGCACAAGGATTTACAGGCACCACCCATAGTTACAGGCGATCATTACATTGCCGCGTGGATCGCTGCAATTGTACCATCAGCAACGGCTGTTGAAACCTGGCGGATCGGCTTGACACGGATATCACCTACCGCGTAAACACCGGAAATTTCGGTTTCCATATTTTCGTTCACTGGAATAAACCCGTTTTCCAGATGCAGCTCTGTGTACAGCTCGGTATTCGGAACGGTTCCGGCATATACGAAGATTCCACACCCAGGATCTTCGATGGTGTCGATCGCTCCGGATTTCTCGTTGGAGATCTCGAGAGATTCCACTTGATCTACCCCATATACCCCATGAAGGCGTGCGTTGAGCCGCAGAGAGATATTCGGTGTCCGGCTGACCTTTTCTCTAAACTCTGCAATGCATCCCAACTGCTCTTCAAAATGGATGATGGTGACCGATTCTGCAAACTTTGCCAGATAGAGCGCCTCTTTTACCGCGCCATCCGCGCCGCCGACAACATACACATGCTTTCCCGTATAGCTTGTGCCATGTTTTGCGGCATTCATGGACATACCCTTTCCCGCAAGCTCTGCCTCTCCGGGGATCCCCAGCTTTCGCGGAGACGTCCCGTTTGCCAGAATGACCTTGCGACCACAATAGGTGCCGTGGTTTGTATGGATCTTTTTTTCTTCCCCAGAAAGTTCCACACCGGTAACTTCGGCCAGTACGATCTCCACACCGGCACTGCGTGCCTGCTGCTCCAAGCGATCAGAGAAGGTTTTACCCGTTTCACCTTCCATCACAGAAGCATAGTGTGTGACTGTGGATACTTTACCGATCAGACCGCCAACAGCGGTCTTTTCGATGATCACTGTTTTCATACCACGACTGACTGCATAGATCCCTGCACTGATCCCAGCAGGTCCTGCACCTACGATCACAACATCATACATAACTTGCGTTCCTCCTTGATTGGGTCGGTGTCCGCAGCTTTGCGTTCCGCATGGTACCAAAAGATCCCGTTTCGGTTTGGATGGTTTTGGATGGTAGACATGTAAGGGGGTAGAAAATCTGTGGGAACCGGAACGGTCCTTTTGTCTGCCATGTGGATTCGTTTGCGGCGTTGCCTTTGGTTTGTTCTTGCCTGTGTCTATACTATAACGCTGTTTGGGCATTTTGTAAAATTATAAAAATTGATATTGTCATAAATGTGCGTTATAATGTATCTAAGAATGATAGAAATGGTGTTTCCACTATAAAATATGTCCGATCAAATGTGATATGGAGGAAAAAATATGCTTGATTTTCGGATGGAAACCTTTTTGGCAGTATGTAAGTACATGAATTTTACCCGTGCGGCAGAGGCACTCAATATGACGCAGCCGGCGGTATCGCAGCATATCAAATATCTGGAAAAGCGATATGATTCCCCTCTGTTCGTGCGAGAAAAAAAGCATCTCGTGCTCACACCGGCGGGGGAGATCCTGCGCTCCGCGCTGGAAACGATGCGCAACGATGAGCATACCATGAAAAAACGCATGAAGGAGAGTTTCTTTTCCAAAAAGACCCTGACCTTTGGGGTTACGATGACCATTGGAGAGTACGCGATCATTCCGACACTGGGCGATTTCATCAAGGCGCATCCGGACACCGACCTGCACATCCGCTATGGGAATACACAGGGACTGATTGCAGAGCTGTATGAGGGCAACATTGATTTTGCGATCGTAGAGGGATATTTCAAGGAAGATAAGTATCATACGCGTGTTTATCGTACCGAGCCTTATATTGCTGTTGCGTCGGTCGATCATGTGTTTGCGCAGCCGGTGCATACGCTGAGTGATCTGGTTTCCGAGCGGCTTCTGGTTCGAGAATCCGGATCGGGCACAAGAGCCATCCTGTCGCGCACGCTTGCGCTCAAGAATATGTCTATTCTGGATTTTAAGCAGATCGTAGAGGTGGAGAACATACACACGATCGTGTCCCTGCTCTGTGAGGACTGTGGGATCTCCTTTTTATACGAGTCGGCAGTTGCAAAGGAGATCGCAGAGGGGAAGCTGCGGCAGATCCCCTTGTCTGACCTGATGATCAAGCATGATTTTACATTTATCTGGAACAAGGACAGTATTTTTTCGGGAGAATACAAGTCGGTATTTGAGGAATTGCAGCACATCAATCAGAAGAAAAATTGTGGGATCGACTGAAAATGAGTCTGAAAGTTATACTGTTTGAGCTTGGCGCACACATGATGCGAGGGGGTGGTGAGATCCCATTGACCAAGGCATGAGATCCGTTCGGTTTTTCTTTCTGCTAACAAATTTTTGCTTCAAAGCAAATTCTTTTTAGCAGAAAAGAAAACCGGACGGATTTCAAAAACCACCGCAGTTTGTGCGAGCAGAAACACCGCCGCCGCGCGGCCGCGACACGTTGCTCTTTGCTTTGAAGCAAATTCCTTTAGCAGAAAGAAAAATCCAACGGATGTTCCAAACCCTCCGCATTGTGCGGACGCAGAAACGCCGCCCTCACAAGATCGCAACACGCTTCTCTGCTTCTCAAAGCAGATTCTTTCATGGACGAACTCAACAAAAGACAGCACCCATGCACCGGATTGATTTCTATGTACAAAAATATGAAATCGCTGGTCTTTTGTATGGAAACATGATATAATATACCTTGATTCGTAATAATGTAATTGGGAGGAACTATGATTACTGTATCGAATGTCAGCTTGAATTTCAGCGGTGAGCCGCTGTTTAAGGAAGTAAATGTAAAATTCACCGAGGGTAACTGCTATGGCGTCATCGGTGCAAATGGTGCAGGAAAATCTACCTTTTTGAAGATCCTGTCGGGTGAACTCGATTCCACAACAGGCGATGTCTCGATCAAGCCGAATACGCGCATGTCCGTACTCAAGCAGGATCACTTTGCGTATGATGACTTTACCGTGCTCGATACCATCATTCAGGGCAATCCGCGCCTCTACGCCATTATGAAGGAGAAGGACGAGCTGTATACCCACGATCCGTTCACAGAGGAGGACGGCAACCGCGCCGCCGATCTGGAAGCAGAGTTCGCCGAGATGGACGGCTGGAACGCCGACACCGAGGCAAGTCAGCTGCTCGAGGGTCTGGGACTCAACTCCTCTGAGGTCCTGTACCGTCCGCTGCGTACCTTGCAGGACTCGGAAAAGGTAAAGGTATTGCTTGCACAGGCACTCTTTGGACACCCAGACATTCTGTTGCTTGACGAGCCAACGAACCATCTGGATGTAGATGCGATCCACTGGCTCGAGGATTTCCTGCTGGAGTTTGAAGGCACGGTCATCGTTGTTTCCCATGACCGTCACTTCCTCAACAATGTCTGTACCCATATCGTCGATATCGACTTCGGCAAGGTACAGGTCTATGTAGGTAACTATGAGTTCTGGTATGAATCCTCACAGATGGTACAGCGCATGGTACGCGACCAGAACCGCAAGAATGAGGAAAAGATCAAGGAGCTGCAAAGCTTTATCCAGCGCTTCTCTGCAAACAAGTCCAAGTCCCGTCAGGCGACCAGCCGTAAAAAGCTGATCGAAAAGCTGAGTGTCGAAGAACTGCCGGCATCTTCTCGCCGCTATCCGTGGGTCGGCTTTACGATGGATCGTGAGGCAGGCAAGGATATTCTGGAGGTCAAGGGCATTTCCAAGACCATCGACGGCTTCAAGGTGCTCAATGATGTATCCTTTATCGTGCGCAAGGGCGACAAGATCGGCTTTATCTCGGAAAATGAGCTGGCAATGACCACGTTGTTCCAGATCCTGATGGGTGAGCTGGAGCCGGACGAGGGATCCTTCAAATGGGGCATCTCGACCTCGCAGTCTTACTTCCCGAAGGACAACTCGGAGTATTTCAACGGTCATACCGAGAATATGCTGGACTGGCTCGCGCCATACTCTAAGGATACGCTGGAATCTACCCTGCGCGGTTTCCTTGGCCGTATGCTGTTCTCCGGCAACGATGTGTACAAGCCGGTCAATGTCCTGTCCGGTGGCGAGAAGGTGCGCATGATGCTGTCTCGTATGATGCTGTTCGGCTCTAACGTACTGGTCATCGATCAGCCGACCAACCATCTGGATCTGGAGTCCATCACCGCAGTCAACAATGGTGTTGCGGACTTTAAGGGCAATGTCCTGTTTGCAAGCCATGACCATGAGTTCATGAACACCATCGCAAACCGCATCATCGAGCTGCGTGAAGATGGCGTACTCGACAAGGAATGTTCGTATGATGAATTCCTCGAGTTCCGCGCACAGTATAACAAAAAGGCATAAAGCCGTCCGGCAAGGAGGAAGCTATGGCAAAAGCACGCATTGAATGTCCGCACTGTCAGCAGGAATGCGAGCGGGTGCCGCTCACGCGCATCAGTCCGGATCGCGACCCGTCTGTACGGGAAAAGGTGCAGGATCTCTCCCTGTTCCGCTGGAAGTGCCCCAACTGCGGCACGACCATGCTGGTGGAGGATCCCTGCTTATATCATGATATGTCGGGACAGTTCATGGTCTGGCTTGCGCCGGATGGGAAGAAGCCGGAAACCGGCCGCTTCGATCCGCTGGCAGGCTATACCCTGCGCTATGTCGATGATCTCAACGCATTTCGAGAGAAGATACAGCTCCTCGAACGCGGTCTCGATGATCGCGCCGTCGAGATCATGAAGTTCATCCTGTTTTTGCAGCTCAAGCACGATCTGGACGTCGTAGAGCTGCTGTATCATGGACTGGATGAACGTACCGCTGATTTCCGTTTTGCGGCTGTCCTGTCAGACGGCGCAGAACAATACATTGCGATGCCTGGCGCAAGCTATCAGCGGATTTTGCAGGATGTGCAGGAGCGTCTTTATACGCCGCATGATTTCGTCAAGATCGATGTGGATTGGGCGGCAGAAGCACTCGAACTCCTGCGCGGCGAATAAAAAATGCGCCTGACAGGCGCATGGCGAGATCCAAGAGAAAAAGATGGGGACGGCGTATGCCGTCCCACATTCAAATCGATATCAGATCACAGATCGAACAGGAAATATGTGATGAGGCCGCCGATGATCGCGAGGATCAGGGTGGCAAGGATGATCGGACGTGCGCGTTTGCGTCCGTTTTCGTTGCTCAGCAGGATCATATAGCCAAAGCCTGCGCCCGTCGAGAGACCGGCGATGAGACTGCCCATGCCGATGACACCGCTGGTATAAAGCTGGGTCAGCAGAACGGAGATCGCACAGCTGGGGATAAGTCCGATGAATGCACAGATGATCGGCTGGAAGATGCTGTCCTTGAGCATGATGACCGACAGATTTTCTGCGCCGATGAAATGGATGGCAAGTTCCAGAATGAAACCGATCCCGATCAGGATACCGACCGTGCTGAGGGTGCGGCCGAAGATCCCACGGATCGGCCCGTCATCACAGCCACAGCCGCAGCCGCCTTCCATTTCAAGCTCGATCTCGTAGTTGGGATTGTGCTTTTTTCCCCAGAGCAGCTTGAGTGCGTAGCCGCCAATGACGGCAAGCACGAACTTGGAAACGAACAGCGCAGTGATCGCGGAGCCGGAAGCACCCTCTGAAAGCAGGACGGGCAGGGCTTCGTCTGATGTTGCCAGAAAAACGGCGACCAGCGTGGCAGGCGCAAGATAGCCATCCACGAACAGCGCAGATGCTGCCGCAGAAAATCCGCACTGCGGAATGAGTCCGGCAAGCGCACCGACCACAGGGCCGAATTCGGCTGTTTTTTCGAGCAAAGCCGGAGTGGAACGCAGCCGGTTTTCTACCCAATAAAGCAGAGCATAAACAATGAGCAGGATGGGGAGTGCTTGCAGCACATCTCCGACCGCGTGCTCCAGTGCATGTTCCAATGCATGTACCATGATTTGTTCTTTCACCTCACAATGGTTTCACAAAAGAGTATCCGTATAGCTTCTAATTATAACACAAAGGATACAATATTTACAAGTGGAACCCATCAGTTCGGTTAAAAACTGTCGGAAGTCCGGCATTTATGATAGGAGTATTCATGAAATTTCAAGATTTACAGATAGACCCGTCGATCTTAAAGGCGATCCGCGAGGTGGGGTATGATACCCCGACTCCGATCCAGCAGAAGGCGATCCCAAGCGTTCTGGCTGGGCGTGACCTTTTGGGATGTGCACAGACGGGTACAGGAAAAACAGCGGCATTCGCCATCCCCATGCTGCAAAGGATGGGGCGTCCCGTGCGGGGGGAAGCACGCCCGGTACGTGGACTGATCCTGACCCCGACCCGTGAGCTGGCACTACAGATCTATGAGAACCTGTGTCAGTATGGCCGCTATACAGGGCGTGTATCGACTGTTATTTTTGGCGGCGTATCGCAGAATCCACAGGTCGAGGCACTCAAAAACGGTGTGGATATTTTGGTCGCGACCCCAGGGCGTCTGTGGGATCTGATGGGGCAGAAGCTGCTCGATATCGGAAGTGTTGAGTGTTTTGTGCTCGACGAAGCCGATCAGATGCTCGATATGGGATTCATTACCGATGTCAAGCGCATCATCGAGTTCCTGCCCAAAAAGCGTCAGACCCTGATGTTCTCGGCAACCATGCCGAAGGAGATCGCTGAGCTTGCCGAGCGTTTGCTCTATAAACCGGAACGCGTCTCCATCAAGCCGGCAGCAACACCGGTCGAGCGCATCGAGCAGGGGGTATACTTTGCGGAAAAGCGTGCCAAGCGCGATCTGCTTCAGGCGGTGCTCCGCGCGCGCAGCATCCCGCAGACGCTGGTATTCACCCGCACCAAGCATGGCGCAGACCGTGTTGCACGGGATCTGTCCCGCGCAGGCATTCAGGCAAAGGCGATCCATGGCGATAAGTCGCAGAATGCACGCCAGAATGCCCTCAAGCAATTCAAGGAGTATAAGATCCCCGTGCTGGTGGCAACGGATATCGCGGCACGCGGCATCGACATCAATGAACTGCCGCTCGTCATCAATTTTGATCTGCCCAATGTACCGGAAACCTATGTACACCGTATCGGGCGTACCGGCCGTGCAGGACAGGAAGGAACGGCACTTTCCTTCTGCGATCCGTCAGAGCTGCCCTATCTCAAGGATATCGAGTCTCTGACTCGCGTGAACATTCCGGCGCTGGAGCCACCGGCGGGCATCGAACTGGCAGAAGCGCAGGATGCAGCACGTTATGTGCGTCATGATCCGACCCTTCCGGCCGAGCGTCCGGCAAAGAACGAGCGGACACGCCGCCAAAGCCGCCGCAGCCGCACCACAGAAACCGAGACCATGCCCAAGGAGCGCAAGCAGAAGACTGGAAAGCCTGCACGCGCAGAGAAAAATACAGAAAAACAGGGACGTGGAAAGACGCCGGAAGCTGCACGCAAGCCTGCACAGAAGAAGCAGAGCGCACCCAAGCATACACCGCTGCATGGGGAGCGAAAGCCGGCAGCTGGGCGCGGAGGCAAGCAGGAGCGCGGCAGAAGACGCAGAGAAGAACCGGAGACCCGCGTAGATGTGATGACGCCGCCATCCGGCCGCCCGCTCTCTCCGAGCACGGCAGCGCGTATCCGTGCAAAGGTCGAAGCGAAGCTCGCGGAACGTGAGGCAGCCCAGAAGAAGGCTGCGGCGCAGACCCGTGAGACTGCCCAGAAGAAGGGCAGCGCATCGGCGCAGACCCGTCAGGCGGCGCAGAAAAAATCTGCACAGGCGCGTCAAGCCAAACAGGGAAAGTTCCAGAGAAAACCGCAGACACGTTCCGGACGCGGACGTGCACGCGGATAAACATCCCTGCCTGCTGGGCAAGAGAGAGAGGAGCGAAAGCGCATGAGCGTGTCACGGCGAATCAAGCTGTATTTCACTATCATTATCTTACTGGGGCTTACGGTGTTTTATCCGTTTGTTGTGTACAGTACCAATTCTCTGGTTTCTGAATTGCGCACCCTGTGGATCGCCACGGCGATGGAAACCATGACGCATCAGTGGCTGGCAACCGCCTTTTTTCCGGAAGATATGGTGACGGAAGTGGTCGAGGCGCGAAAGCAGATGTTTGAGAGCCAGAAGGATCTGCAATCGGTCTGGACGCAGGAGGAAGAACCGGCTGTAAAGGCGGCGGAACAGCCGCTGACAGAGGAAGATAAATTCTATGCCATGTTCGATGACTTGGATCGTGCAAGCGCGGAGGCCTTTTTCGAGGCGAATCCGCGGTACATAGAAAACGGATACGAGAACATCAATATGGACTGGTGCGAAAAGAAAGAGGATACCGGCATTGTCACCCGTCAGGGGGAAAAGGTCGTTGCGATCAATGCACAAAAGGATCTGATGATCGTGCGTATCCGGCGCGACAGCGCACTGGGAGAATATACCGGCTATCTGGCAATCATCAAGGATCCGTCCCGTGTATCCCTTGGACTGTGTAAGGGAATGGGCAAGCGTGCCGGACAGCGTATGCCGGAGCTGGCAGAGTATAATGAGGCGATCCTTGGCATCAATGCTTCCGGTTTCATCGACAATGGAGATGCTGCGGAGGGCGGTACGCCATACGGCTATGTCAAAAAGGACGGAACAAAGTTGCAGGGTGCATTTGGGCACGGCTATAAGATCATTGGCTTTGATGCCGAGCACCGCTTCCTGATCGGTGACACCACCACGGCGGAGCAGATGGTGGATGCAGTCGAGTTCGGTCCGGCACTCATTGTAAATGGACAGAAGATGGACGAGCTGGATCGCGTGGGCAGCTTGCAGCCGCGTACTGCGATCGGTCAGCGTGAGGATAAAACCGTGCTGATGCTGGTCGTTGACGGCAGATATCAGGGCGGATCGACCGGATGCCGCGGCGTGGATTGTCGCGATATCCTGTGGGATTACGGCGCAGTACAGGCATGTAATCTGGACGGCGGTTCTTCTTCGGTCATGTACTATCAGGGACGCGTCATCAATTCTCCGACGACTTCGACGGGGAATCGCGATGGTCGCCGTCTGCCAAATGGCTTTATGGTAAAATAAAGAAAAGACCCCAAACAGGAGATCGGGAGATCACCTGCTTGGGGTCTGCTTGTTTGGCTTACTTTCTGGTTGGTACGACTTCCAGCCAATAACCGTCCGGATCGCTGATGAAGTAGATACCCATTTTGGGGTTTTCAAAGCAAATACAGCCCATCTCCTCATGCTTTGCATGGGCGGCCTCGTAGTCATCGACACGGAACGCAAGATGGAATTCGTTATCGCCCAAATTGTAATCGCGCTCCCAGTCGCGCAGCCAGGTCAGTTCGAGCAGGAAGGGGGAGACCCCGTCGCCCAGATAGACGATGATGAAGGAGCCGTCCTCTGCGTTGATGCGGCGCTGCTCGGTCAGACCCAGTGCCTGCTCGTAAAACTTCAAGGAACGCTCCAGATCGCGCACGTTATAATTGGTGTGATAGAATGAAAACTGCATATCGATATGCCCTCCTGAGACAAATATACTGTTACAATAACATATTGGAGTGCAAAAGACAAGTTATCGTTTACATTATGTCGGCAGTTTGCTATACTATATCTGTATAATTATATGCAAAGGGGGGACTTTGCTTTGGATAAGAGACTGAAAAAACTATTGCAGCCGGGGTATCAGGCGTATTTCTGGGTTTTCCTGCTGTTTGCTGCTGCATGTGCGTATATTTCACTGCCAGTCGCTGTGATCGGGATCGCACTCGATGGCTTCCTGTTTATGGGATACCATTATCAGGAACGCACGCGTCGGCGGGACATCATCAAATATATGCAGCAGGTCACGCTGTCCGTCGGCGATGCAGCCCATGCATCCATCACGCATTTTCCCATGCCGACCGTGATCGCGCAGGCAGCCACGGGACAGATCATCTGGACAAACGATGCATTTTCTGAGAGTACGGGACTGTTCGATGCGGCACTGAGCGATAAGCTGACGGATATCGCGCCCGATTTCGATACCCATTGGCTGGTTGAGGGCAAGCCGCAGTATCCGGGTGAGGTGCGGATCGGGCAAAATGTATTTTGGGCGTTCGGGAACCTGTTGTCCACGGATGAGGCACAGGCTGACGAAGTGCTGATGCTCATTTATTTTGTGCCCTGCACGGAGCTTGTTGAAATGCGCGATGCATACAACCGCAGCCGCCCTGTTGTTGCGATCATTTCCATTGATAACTATGAGGAGCTCATCAAAGAGGCGACCGATCTGGAAAAGTCCAGCCTGATGGCGGATATCAACCGCAAGATCGGAGAATGGACACAGGACAGTCGGGCACTTTTGCGCAAGTATGACCGCGACAAGTATATCTTTGTGCTGGAAGAAGCACAATTTGAAAAGCTGCAGCAAAAGAAGTTCAGCGTCTTGCAGGATGTGCGCAGCATCCAAAGCCGCGCGGGTATCGTTGCGACGCTCTCTATCGGCATCGGCAAGGATGGCGAAAGCTATGAGGAGAACTGGCGTAATGCAGGGGTTGCACTCGATATGGCACTCTCTCGCGGCGGCGATCAGGCGGTCATCAAGACGCGCTATAACTTCGACTTTTTTGGCGGACTGTCCAAGGAGCTGGAAAAACGCACCAAGGTCAAGTCCCGTGTGGTTGCCAATGCACTCGTGCAGCTCATTCGGGATTCGTCTCAGGTCATGATCATGGGACATAAGATGAGCGATATGGATGCATTCGGTGCGGCGGTCGGCATGGCGTGCGCCGTGCGCCACCGTGAAAAACCGGTACATATCGTTATCAATCAGGACAAGACCATGGCGCACGATCTGGTAGAAAAGATCAAGGCGGTACCGGAATATGAGGATCTGCTCCTTGCACCGGACGAAGCGATGGTACAGTGCGATTTCAATACCCTGCTGATCGTGGTGGATACCAACCGGCCGGACTATGTAGAATCCCAGCCCCTTCTGGAATCCATCAACAAGGTCGCAGTCATCGACCATCACCGGCGTGCGGCAAGCTATATCGAAAATTTCGCGCTCAATCTGCATGAGCCTTATGCGTCCTCGACCTGTGAGCTTGTGAGCGAGATGTTGCAATACATGGTGCCGACCAGCGAGATCCTCAAGATCGAGGCAGAATGTATGCTGGCTGGACTGTATCTCGACACCAAGGGCTTCTCAGTCAAGACGGGCGTGCGTACCTTTGAGGCAGCAGCATATCTCAAGCGTGCCGGTGCAGACATGAGCGAGGTCATGAAGCTGTTCCAGTCGAACTTTGATGAATATATCGCACAGCAGCGTATCATTGCAGGCGCGAAGGACTGCGGAGAAGGCATCGTGCTTGCCGTCACCACGGACAATGTGGATCGTGTCACTGCGGCAAAGGCGGCAGACAGCCTGCTCAAGATCAATGGCGTGAGTGCATCCGTTGTTGTGTTCCGCTGTGGGGATGACGTGCTGGTATCTGCGCGCTCCAACGGAACGGTCAATGTACAGCTGATCATGGAGCATCTGGGCGGCGGCGGCAATCACTCGTCGGCTGGGGCACAGATCATGCATGGCTCGGTACAGGAAGTCAAAGTCGATGCGGAAAATGCCATCCGTCGCTATCAGGAAAGCGATGACAGCGACAACTGAATTTGGTTATAACCTATTTTTAGAATATAACAGTCATATCAAAATCACGGAGGAAGTTTATCATGAAAGTAATTCTCAAGGCAGATGTCAAGGGTCAGGGCAAAAAGGGCGAGATGATCGACGTCAGCGAAGGCTACGGCAGAAATTTCCTGCTGCCGCGCGGACTGGCGGTCGTTGCCAATGCAGACAATATGAACCTCAAGCGTCAGGCAGATGAAGCGGCTGCACATCGTGCGGCTGTGGAAAAGGCAGCGGCTGAGGAATACGCTGCAAAGCTCAAGGAAGTCCGTGTCAAGGTCTCTGCAAAGGGCGGCGCTGGCGGCAGACTGTTCGGCGCAGTCACGGCAAAGGAAGTATCTGAGTGCCTCAAGAAGCAGCACGGTATGGATATCCCGAAGAACAAGATCGTCATGGAGCAGATCAAGACCTTTGGTACGACCATCGTAAAGGCGAAGCTGTATCCGGAGATCGTTGCGGAGATCACGGTAGACGTTGTAGAGGCATGATCCCGGAAAGGAAGGAAATACTGTGGCAGATGAACTGCTGGCAAGGCAATTGCCGCAGAGCCTGGAGGCAGAACAGGCCGTGATCGGTTCCATGCTCATCGACCCTGCATGTATCGCAGAGGTCATTGAGCTGCTTCGTCCGGAAGACTTTTACGCGGAGGAGCATCAGCGCATTTTTGAGACGGTATATTCCATGTTCAACAGTGCGCTCAAGATCGATCCGGTCACAGTGCTCGATCGCCTCAAGGCACAAGGATATTACGATGAGGCGGGCGGTCGCGCGTATCTCATGCAGCTGATGGAGGTGACACCGACCTCAGCGAATGTAAAGGAATACGCGTCCATCGTGCGGGACAAAAGCATGCTGCGTGCCATTGCAGAGGTGGCGGGCGAGATCCAGACGCTCGCTTTTACCGGAGCCGGTGCAGCATCGGAGATCGCGGAGCTTGCAGAGCAGAAGATCTATAATGTGCGGCAGGGCAGAGAGATCAAGGGTCTTTCGCACATCAAGTCGGTCATTATGGATCTCTATGCACAGCTTGACGAGCGCAGCCGCTCAGACAGCGATATCCCTGGGATCTCGACCGGATTCCGTGAGCTCGATCTCGCGCTGACCGGACTCAATAAGTCTGACCTCATTCTGGTGGCGGCACGCCCCGGTATGGGTAAGACGGCGTTCGCTCTCAATCTCGCCCTCAATGCCGCCAAGGCATCGGAAAAAGATGTCGTGGTGTTCCAGCTGGAAATGAGTAAGGATCAGATCGCTTCCCGCTTTCTGACCAGTGAGGCACTTTTGGATTCCCATAAGCTCAAGACCGGCAATCTGGGGGAGGACGACTGGATCAAGATCGCACATGCCACCAGTGTGCTGGCAAAGACCCATATCTATGTAGACGATAATCCGGCGATCACGGTCGCGGAGATCAAGGCGAAATGCCGTCGGCTGGGAGAAAGTCTGGGACTCATCGTCATCGACTACATCCAGCTGATGCAGACGGGTGGGAAACGCAGTGAAAACCGCGTGCAGGAGGTCGCGGAGATCTCCCGAAGCCTCAAGATCATGGCAAAGGAACTGAATGTTCCGGTCGTCTGTCTGTCTCAGCTTTCGCGTGCCGTCGAGCAGCGCGCAGATAAGCGGCCGATGCTCTCCGACCTGCGTGAGTCGGGCGCGATCGAGCAGGACGCAGATATCGTGATGTTTATTTATCGTGATGACTATTACGATGCGGAAAGTGACGATAAGAACGTAGCCGAGATCATCATTGCCAAAAACCGTCATGGCGCGACCACAACGGTTCAGCTGCAATGGATCGGACAATATACGACCTTCTCGTCACGCGATCGGATCCACACATGAGCCTTGTGAACAATACGGCGCATACCATCCGGCAATACGACATGCTCACAGAAGGGCAGACCGTGCTCGTTGCACTCTCAGGCGGTGCCGATTCCGTTGCACTCCTGCTCGTTCTGCGCGAGCTGGGGTATCCGCTCCATGCGTATCATCTCGATCACGGACTGCGTGCAGCAGAAGCCGAACGGGATGCGGAATTTGTCCACAGCCTGTGCAAAAGGCTGGAGATCCCCTGTCGGATCGAGCGGGAGGATGTAAGGGCGTATGCGGCGACGATTGGACAGAGCATCGAGACCGCGGCGCGCAGGCTGCGCTATGAACGGCTGGAACGATGCGCCATGCAGCTTGGCATCACGCGCATCGCGACTGCTCATACCGCGGATGACAATCTGGAAACCATGCTGTTCCATCTGGCACGCGGTACGGGCGCGAAAGGCATGACAGGTATCCCACCGGTGCGCGGACAGATCGTTCGTCCGCTCTGGCACGCCGTCCGCACGGAGATCGAAGCCTATCTGTCCGATCACGCGCAGCCGTTTGTAACGGACAGCTCCAATCTGACCCTCGACTATACGCGCAACCGGATCCGGCATCACGCCGTACCCGTGCTGCGCGCGGTCAATCCGCACTGTGCGCAGGCGGCAGCCCGCCTTGCAGAGCAGCTGCGCGGGGATGATGATGCACTGAACCAGATGGCACGGCAGGCCCTTGCAGAAGGAAAATGTAAAAATGGCATCGCGCTTGCCGGATTCGACACGTTTCCGGCTGTGCGCGGACGTATGATGATACAGATGCTGATCCATGCAGGCGTACCCATGCAGCAGATCTCCGCAAAGCATATCGGACAGATGACAGCCCTGCTGTCATCCGGTGGGGATCGCAGCTGTCATTTGCCGGCAGGCTTTCGGGCCTATCGGGAACGGGGCTGTCTGCGGATCGCCTTTGAACCGGAGCGCCCGCCGATCGCTCTCTTTGATGGGTTCTCGGCAGTGCTTTGGGACACTTCGACAAGGCTTACGATAATTCATAGAAAACCGGATGAAGTTTTTCGCAAAACATGCGATACTTTTCTGGCAGATTGTGGTACAATAAATCTTGGTACGCTGACAGTACGCACGGCAGCCCCACAAGATCGGCTGTGGCTTGCAGGAACGCGCGGCTTTCGTCAGCTCAAACGCATTTTTGCCGATCATCAGATCCCACCCTCCGCACAGGCGCGCCTTGCGGTCATCGCAGATGACAGGGGCATCATCGCCGTGCAGTCGGTAGGGGTCGATGCAAGCCGCGTTCCATGCGGCGGCAACATATTAGAAATCCGTTTTGAGGGGTTGTAAGACATGATGGAACAAGATATTCAGGAAGTATTATATTCTGAGCAGCAGCTCGCAGAAAAAGTGGCTGAGCTGGGCGCACGCATCAGCGAAGATTATGCCGACAAGAACCCATTGATCGTAAGTGTACTCAAGGGTTCCTATGTTTTTATGGCAGACCTCACGCGTAAGATCACCATTCCATGCAACATTGACTTTATGGCTGTATCGAGCTACGGTGCAGGCACCAAGACAACAGGAGAGGTGCAGATCATCAAGGATATTGGAAGCAAGATCGATGGCCGTCATCTCGTCATCGTGGAGGATATCCTCGATTCCGGCGTGACCCTCAGCTTCCTCATCAAGATCCTGAAGGCGCGCGGTGCGGCTTCCATCCGTCTGTGTACACTCCTCTCCAAGCCGGAGCGTCATAAGGTGGAGGTCCCCATCGATTATCTGGGCTTTGAGATCCCGGATGCATTTGTAGTCGGCTACGGTCTGGACTACGCAGAGAAATATCGCAATCTGCCGTATATCGGCATTTTGAAGCCTGCCGTTTATGGCGGGGAGTAAAAAGGTATCCAAACGGATACCAATTGGAAAGGAGAGTTGGAAACCGATTTGAAAGGGAAAATGAAAGGCTTTGGCCTGTATCTGATCATTATCCTCCTGCTGCTGAGTGCCGTCAGCTATATGCTGAGTATGGGAAACAAAAATCAGGAGGTCCAATATTCTGATGTTGTTTCCATGTTTGAACAGGAGCGGGTACAGGCGTTTGAATATAACGATGGCACGCTCAATTTGATCTTGAATGATGGAAAAAACAGCAAGATCACCGCGAAAGTCCCCTATTTGAACGTATTTTACAGCGATCTGGGAGAACTGATCGATCAGCAGCGTGAAAAGGGCATCCTCAAGGAATATACCTACAAGACCGTGGAAATGCCGTGGTGGACGAGCTTCGTCCCCTACCTCATCGTGCTGGTGCTCTTTGGTCTGCTCTGGTACTTTATGATGAACAAGCAGGGCGGCGGCGGCGGAAACCCCATGCAGTTTGGCCGTGCGCGTGTGAAAATGGCGAGCGATGACAAGAAAAAGGTCACGTTTGACGATGTAGCAGGCGCAGACGAGGAAAAGGGAGAGCTGCAGGAGATCGTCGAGTTCCTCAAGAACCCACGCAAGTTCATCGATATCGGTGCACGTATTCCTAAGGGCGTGCTGCTCGTAGGCCCTCCAGGTACCGGTAAGACGTTGATCGCAAAGGCAGTCGCTGGTGAGGCAGGGGTACCGTTCCTGTCCATCTCCGGTTCGGACTTTGTGGAGCTGTATGTCGGTGTCGGTGCATCGCGTGTGCGTGACCTGTTTGAACAGGCAAAGAAAAATGCACCTGCGATCGTGTTCATCGACGAGATCGACGCCGTAGGCAGACAGCGCGGTGCCGGTCTGGGCGGCGGACATGACGAACGCGAACAGACCCTCAACCAGCTGCTCGTCGAGATGGATGGTTTTGGCGCGAATGAAGGCGTCATCGTCATCGCGGCGACCAACCGGAAAGATATTCTGGATAACGCATTGCTGCGTCCGGGACGCTTTGACCGTCAGGTCTATGTCGGCGCACCAGATGTGGTCGGCCGCGAGGCGATCCTCAAGGTACATGCACGCGGCAAGCAGTTCGATCCCGATGTGAACTTCAAGTCCATCGCCAAGACGACGACCGGATTTACCGGCGCAGATCTGGAAAACCTGCTCAATGAGGCAGCGCTTCTGGCGGCACGCCGCAATAAGAAGTTCATTACCACGGAGGAGATCGAGCAGTCCCTGCTCAAGGTCGTTATGGGTGTGGAAAAGCGTACCCGTATCGTCAATGAGGAGGATCAGAAGCTGACCGCATATCATGAGGCCGGTCATGCGATCGCGTTCCATGCCCTGCCGACACAGGATCCGGTACACCATGTAACGATCATCCCGCGCTCCAATGGTGCTGGCGGCTTTACCATGCCGCTGCCCAAGGAGGATAACGCATACCGTACCCGCCGCTATATGGAGGAGCATTTGATCGTGTGCCTCGCAGGACGCGTGGCGGAGGAAATGTTCATGGACGATGTGAGCACGGGTGCGTATGGAGACATCAAGCAGGCAACGGCAATGGCGCGTGCAATGGTCATCAACTATGGCTTCAGCGATAAGATCGGCCCCGTGGACTACGATCCGCAGGGCGGCGAGATCTTCCTTGGGCGTGATTTTGCAGCAGGCAAGGGGTATTCCGATGCCAAGGCTGCCGAGATCGACGAGGAGATCCATCGCCTGATCCAAGAGGCCAATACCCGCTGCCGGAAGCTGCTGGAGGATAACCGTGAGCAGATGGTACGCGTTGCAGAATATCTGCGCCGCAATGAAACCATTGATGGCGATGTATTCCGCAGACTGTATGACGGCGAGGATGTGCCCGACCGTGAAGCACCGTCTGAGAACGAGCTGCGCGGTGCGCATGTCGATGTGACGATCAAGGAAGATAAGGAAGAAGTTCTGGAAACCGGAAAGGATCTTCCCTCTGAACCGACCGCACAGGCTCCCATTCCGGCACAGGATCTGCCCGAAGTGCAAAGCACGGACGCGGCAGGACACCCACAGGATCCGGAAAAATAAAGCAACGCCACAAGACCGCATCGCTGATCTTTGGATCGGACCGAGATGCGGTCTTTTCCTTTGCAGTCGCATGGGGAAGGGGCGATGCGGCTTGCATGGAAAGATCAAAACTTCCAGAAATGCACAAAAAAGGATAGACACGATGTACAAAAATATTACAATATGCCGTTTGAAATGAGAAGTGTTCTATGATATGATAAGTGAGATCAAAGACAGATGTACTTGTGGGGAGGACAAAATATGGAAAACGAACCCAAATATTATCTGGTAGAGCGGACGCTTTTGCCGGAAGTGTTCCAGAAGGTAGCGCAGGCCAATGCTGCGCTCAAGGCTGGGCGCGTCCGCACGGCAAGCGAAGCGGCACAGAGTGTAGGCTTGTCCAGATCGGCATATTATAAGTATAAGGATGGGATCCGCCCGTTTTACGAGGCGGCACATGACCGGATCATTACATTTCATTTGATGCTCTCCGACAGACCGGGGGTATTGTCCAGCATTTTGGGACTCTTTGCCCGCGTTGGTGCAAACCTTTTGACCATCAACCAGAGTATCCCCATGAGCGGACAGGCGGCTGTCACCATTGCCGCCCGTACAGATCAGATGAAGTGTACCGTTGATATATTGATGCAGCGTGCAGAGGCACTGGAGGGTGTCCTGCATATCGAAGTGGTAGCGAGTGAGTAATGAAGTAAGGGAGGATCATGTGATGTTGAAGGTTGCCGTGTTGGGACATGGTACAGTGGGTTCTGGCGTGTATGAGGTGTTTGAAAAAAATGCCGCCCAGATCGCACATACCGTTGGAGAGCCTGTAGAAGTCAAATATGTTCTGGATCTGCGCGCATTTCCGGAGCTGCATTATGCGGATAAATTCGTGACGGATTTTGAGATCATCGAAAAGGATCCGGAGATCCTGGCAGTGGCTGAGGTGATGGGGGGCGTCGGTGCGGCGTATGCCTTCAGCAAACGCTGTCTGCGTGCCGGAAAGAGTGTATGTACCTCCAATAAAGAACTGGTTGCAGCGCACGGCGAAGAACTGCTGGCGATCGCGAAGGAACATAACGTGAATTATCTCTTTGAAGCCTCGGTCGGCGGCGGCATCCCGCTGATCCGCCCGATGATCCAGTGCCTCGCGGCAAACCAGCTTCAGGAGATCTGCGGTATCCTGAACGGCACCACCAACTATATCCTGACGGAGATGATCCGCAACGGTGTGTCCTTTGACGATGCACTGGCTGAGGCACAGCGCCGCGGCTACGCGGAGAAAGATCCCACCGCAGATATCGAGGGGCATGACGCGTGCCGGAAGATCTGTATCCTTGCCGACCTCGCGTTTGGGGATAAGATCGATCCCGAGCAGGTGTCCTGTGAGGGCATCACCCAGATCACACTGGAGGATGTTGCAGCTGCCCGCCGAATGGGATATGCCATCAAGCTCGTTGGACGCGCCAAGCGCACAGAGGCCGGAAAAGTCTATGCCTGTGTTGCGCCGCACCTCATTCCGGAGACCAATCCGCTTGCGAGTGTGGAAGGGGTATTCAATGGGATCCAAGTGACGGGCGACATGGTCGGTGAGGTCATGTTCTATGGACGCGGCGCAGGAAAGCACGCGACGGCTTCCGCTGTCGTGGCGGATATGATGGATGCACTGCTGCACCGAGAGAAACGCCGCCCGATCGAGTGGGGCAATGGCGCACAGGAGCTGCTGCTGCCGCTCGACGATCTGGTAAGCGCATGGTATGTGCGCGGAGAAGTGGATGATGCCCTTGCACGCTGTAAGACGGAAGGGGCAGCCATCACCATTCCGATGACCGTGGCAGAACGAAATGCCAAGCTGCCGCACGCAGAGGGTGCGATGCGCGTACTGTAAGGATAGAGGGAGGAAGACAGACATGGGTGTTCGTGTAAAAGTGCCTGCAACGAGTGCAAATATGGGCTCCGGCTATGACAGCATAGGCATCGCGCTCGATCTTTACAATGTCATTACGCTGGAAGAAAGCGACCATATCGATATCACCGATCTGAATGGACAAAAAATTCCAACAAATGACACGAATCTTATTTACCAATGCGCAAAAAAGGTGTATGATATTTGTGGAAAGTCGCTCTCTGGGCTGAAGATCACAGAGGACTGCGCCATTCCGCAGACGCGCGGACTGGGCTCCTCCTCCGCCTGCACGGTCGCAGGCATCTTGGGCGCAAATGCGCTCCTCGGAGATCCGCTTTCGCAGGAGAATATGATCGATCTGGCAGCCTCCATCGAGGGGCATCCGGACAACTCCACACCGGCTATTTTAGGCGGCTTCTGTGTCGCCCTGCTGGAGTATGGCAAGGTGTGGAGCGTGCGCGTGCCGATGAACGGTACGGTCGATTTTATTACGTTCATTCCGGATTTTGAGCTTTCAACAGAAAAAGCACGCGCCGCGCTCCCCAAACAGGTCGCGCATCACGATGCAGTGTTCAATCTCGCGCGCGCTGCCCTGCTGGCAGGCTCTCTTGTCACCGGAAAGCTGGAAAATGTTGGCGTGGCTGTGGGTGACTGCCTGCATCAGCCCTATCGCTTTGGATTGATCCCAGATGGCGCAGAGGTCGTCCATGCTGCAAAATGCATGGGGGCATTGGGGGCATTCATCTCCGGTGCCGGCCCTTCGATCATCGCGGTGGTGGATTCTGCGGATAAGACCTACTTATCCCGCGCACAGATGTACTGCCAGCAGCATTTCCCGCACTGGAAGCCCATCCGCCTGACCTGTGATGAGGTTGGGGCAACGGTGGAACGCTTCGAATGATTTCAGCATGGTAAGGATTGGTCGTGATCAGTCCCGAAGGAGGATATAAAGAAAATGAGCTTAATCGTACAGAAGTTTGGCGGCACATCGGTCGCAAATACCGAACGCCTGCAAAATGTTGCGGATATCGTCACTTCTACTTATAAAGCAGGCAATCAGGTCGTTGTCGTGGTATCGGCACAGGGGGATACGACCGATGATTTCATCGAGAAGGCAGCCCAGCTCAATGACCGCCCCTCTAAGCGTGAGATGGATGTGCTGCTGTCTGCGGGGGAGCAGATCTCGATGGCACTGCTCGCAATGTCCATCCAGAAGCTGGGGTATCCTGTCATTTCTCTCACCGGCTGGCAGGCAGGTATCGAAACCGATATCAACTATTCGGAGGCAAGGATCCGCAATGTGACCGGAGAGCGTATCCGTTCGGAGCTCGACCGCAATCGTATCGTCATCGTTGCAGGCTTTCAGGGCATCAACAAGCAGGACGATATCACGACACTCGGCCGCGGTGGTTCGGATACCACGGCTGTGGCGATCGCAGCGGCACTCGGCGCAGACCTGTGCCAGATCTATACCGATGTAGACGGTGTATATACCGCAGATCCGCGCATGGTCAAGGGCGCACGCAAGCTGGAAGCCATCACCTATGATGAGATGCTGGAGCTTGCGACACTGGGCGCACAGGTGCTGCATAATCGTTCGGTCGAGATGGCAAAAAAATATAATGTGGATTTGGAAGTCGTATCCAGCTTTACGCGCAATCCGGGTACCAAAGTCAAGGAGGGTTCTGACATGGAGAAGATGAATGTAAGCGGTGTAGCCCGCGATAATAACTGTGCGCGTGTTGCGCTGATCAATCTGCCGGATGAGCCGGGTGTTGCATTCAAGGTGTTCTCCCTGCTGGCAAAGCACAAGATCAATATCGATATCATTTTGCAGGCCGTAGGTCAGAAGGGGCGCAAGTCCATCTCCTTCACCATTCCGGAGGACAAGGCAGAGGAAGTCGGTCAGATCCTGCATCAGAATCAGGACGGTCTGGGCTTTGAGGATGTTTCCATCAATACCGGCGTTGCAAAGGTTTCGATCGTAGGCGCAGGCATGGCGTCCAATCCGGGGGTCGCAGCCATGATGTTCGAGGCACTGGCAAGTGCAGGCATCAATATCCGCATGATCTCTACCTCTGAGATCAAGATCTCCGTGCTCATCAATGAGGAGGACAGCGAGAAAGCGGTCAAGGCGATCCATCAGAAGTTTTTCAACGTATAAACCGTATGCGGCATGATATGCGGCTCCTTTGACTGGGAGCCGTATTTTTTCGGTGGAAAACATTGGGGAAGATCGGGAGAAATCGGTAACAATTCCGTGAATTCATCGAATCAGCGTTGAATCATACGAATCAGGTATGTTATAATAAGAATTAAATTGGAAAATTATATCGTTTTGAAAGACGGGAGTTGGATATGCAAGATCCCAAGAGAAGAAGATCGCGTCCCATGCAGGATGCGGAAGAAGAAAATAATTTGCTGGAAGGACGCAATGCAGTCATAGAGCTGCTGCGCTCCGGACAGGATTGTGACAAGATATTTGTTGCGCAGGGAGCGCGTACCGGTGATATCCTTGCGCTTGCAAAAGAGCGCGGTGTGCCGGTCGTGACCTGTGACCGCCGCAAGCTGGATGGCATGAGCACGACGGGCAATCATCAGGGCGTCATCGCGCAGGCAGCAGCCCATACGTATGCCAGTCTGGATGACCTGTTCGCAAATGCGGAGGCCAAGGGCGAAGCCCCTCTGTTCGTGCTCTGTGACGGCATCGCAGATCCCCATAATCTGGGGGCGATCATCCGCTCGGCTGAGACGGCAGGTGCACACGGTGTCATCATTCCGAAGCGCCGCGCCGCAGGACTGACCGCGGTGGCTGCCCGTGCCTCAGCTGGTGCGCTGGCGTATATGCCGGTACACAAGGCGGTCAATCTTCCGGTCGTCATCGATGCACTCAAGGCGCGCGGCGTGTGGGTGTTCGGTGCGGAGGCGGACGGAACGGTCGGGCTGTATGATGCCGATTTTGCCGGTCCAACAGCCATCGTGATCGGTTCTGAGGGCGAGGGCATCAGCCGTCTGGTGCGAGAAAAATGTGACTTTATCGTGAGTATCCCCATGCGCGGACGCGTCAATTCCCTCAATGCATCCAATGCGGCGGCAGTTTTGCTCTTTGAAGCCGTGCGCCGTCGGACCTGTGGAAAGTGAGGTGCGCGATGAGCGATAAATTTGATACCGCGGAGCTGAATGATATCCGCAGACTGCTGGGCGAGGAGATCCCAGAGAAGCATACGGAAAAGATGAAAACCGATCCGGCTCCCGTGCCTGCCCAGAGCAATCAGAGCAGCGGGCGCACATTCAATCTGGATGATATCCTGGCAGAGGTGAGCGGTGTAGTCGATGAAGCGTATGCGGAGCAGGGCACGCCAAAGCCGCCGAAGAAAGCACCGCAGAAGCGTGAAAAACCACCGGTTTCGTCGCCGGAACCGGAGATCCTGCAAAAGGCACAGCCGGAGCCTGAGAGCCTGCGCAAGCCACAGGCACAGCCGGAACCCACCTATGCAGGGATGGAGCAGGAGGAGATCCGCCTGTCCGGACGGCGTATGCCGGAAGAAGCGTATGATGACGACGTGGAGGATGAGGAGCTGGATGCGAACCAGCGCGCACGGGTCCAGAATCCGGCAAAGGCCATGCATGCTGCCAATCGGCGTTCCAAAAATCTGGCACGTCGCGCGATCCCTGTCCTGCTTCTGGGCATCGCTGCCCTGTATCTCACAATGGCAGAGGGCTTTGGACTGCCCATGCCCGAGATCATTTCCTTTGCAAAGAATCCGCGTATGTTCATGCTGGCACAGGTCGCATTGCAGATCGTTGCCATGCTGATCGCAATGGATGTCGTAGGTGCCGGATTCTATGCCCTTGTTACATTCCGTGCCGATCGTGCATCCCTCGTTACGATGGCGAATATGGCGGCGATCCTGCACTGTATGAGCTTTATCATCGCAGGATGGGGTGGCGTGCTGCCCTATTCCTCCATCTGTATCCTGCTGCTGTATGCGGCTATGCGTGAGGACAAGAACCGCAGTGCAGGGCGTGCGCGTGCGTATAAGGCTGCGACCCTGTATGATAAGCCGATGGGTGTGTATTATCACCATGACGGCGTGGAGCGCGCCCGCCGCACCGTGAAGGTGCGGATGCGTGGTGCACGGGAGTTCCTGCAAGAGATGGAACGTCCGGATACGATGGAGCGTTTCGCGCGCGTATATGCGCCCATCATGCTGGTGGCTTCCATTGTGCTGGCTGTCGTTGCGGCGATGGCACAGAAGAACATGCAGAACTTTTTCTGGGCCCTGTCTGCCATGCTGACCATTGCATGTCCGCTCCCCGTGCTGTGCGCATTTGGCAGAGCGTACTATAATGTGTCCCGCCGTCTGCTTTCCGAAGGGGCAGCGATCGCGAGCGGTCAGGCGGCATTCCGCGTCCGTAAGGCATACCGCGCAGTGATCGAGGACAGCGATCTGTTCCCGAGCGGTACGGTATCCATCACCGAAGTGCGCGCACATAATGGATATACACCGGAAAAGCTGCTCTCTTATGCCGTTGCCATGACCGAAGGCTATCACATGGAGATCAGCAATCTGCTGGCGGAAGCATTGCGTGAGCAATATGGCCGCCCGGCACGCGCAAGCGACGTCAAGGTATATGACGTTGGTGGGCTCGCCGGTAAGATCGGCGGCGACCGCGTAGAGATCGGCAATGCCGCATATATGGTGCGTCTGGGACGACCGATCCAGACCCCGAAGCAGGGGCACAATGTGGAGACCGGCATCTATGTGTGTATCAATGGACAGCCTGCCGGTGTGATCGAGCTGACCTATCACTCGAACTCGCAGACGTTCAATGCGTTGCAGGCACTCCTGCGCCTCAAGGTCAGTCCGGAGCTTGCGACCCGAGATTTCAATATCTCGCCTGAGATGGTCCAGAAGATGTTCGAGACCAAGCGCGGCAAGATCGGTGAGATCGCGCCCGATCGCGTGGCATCCGTGACCTCATCCGCCTACACGATGGGAGACCGCGTCTGTGCGATCCTGTCGCGTGACGGTGCCGTACCGTTTGCGCAGGTGCATCAGTCGGCAGATAAGCTGTCCGGTGCGATGCGTTCCAATCTGATCCTGGGTGCGGTCGGCGGCGTATGCGGTCTGC
>JARIAV010000274.1 GCA_029257685.1 Butyricicoccus sp. | reverse complement strand
TGACGAACAACTTTCGTTGCTCAGGAAAGCAAATTGTTGCTTACCACGAACTTTATTATACCCGTTGCCGTGCACAAATGCAAGCACTTTTCCAAAAATTATATACAAAAAAATTGGTATACCAATCACTATTTTTGTCAACCGGCGTTTTCGGGTCTCCGATACAGGCAAAAACCTCAACCTTTCTCGTTCCTCCGTGCTTTGCAGCATAAAACTGAGCAAAAACCGTCCCAGCAGCAGTTCTTTGCATAACCACTTTCTTTTTTTATCGGAATAAACGGTTGTTTCGAAACAAATCATGAAACCCCATGAAACGATTTCCCCTGCGCCATGCAGCACCGGAAGTATCATTCTGTACACGCAATAAAAAAGAGGGAAGCCAAGGCTTCCCTCTTTCGCGGTGTTGTCAGTTCATTTTGTTTGCGTATTTGTTATTTTGCGTAATCGACCGTGCGCGTTTCGCGGATCATATTGATCTTGATCTGTCCTGGATAATCAAGTTCATCCTCAATATGCTTGGCGATCTCACGCGCGAGCAGTACCATTTTATCATCGGAGACCTCATCGGGCTTGACGATGATACGGATCTCGCGTCCTGCCTGGATCGCATACGAGCCGGAGACACCGGGTGTCGTGTTTGCGATCTCCTCCAGCTTTTCCAGACGCTTGATGTAGTTTTCCAGATTCTCGCGGCGCGCGCCGGGGCGTGCAGCGGAGATGGCATCGGCCGCCTGTACGAGGCAGGCGATGATGGTCTGGGGTTCTACATCGCCGTGGTGTGCGGCGATGGCGTGGACGATCTGTGGATTTTCCTTATATTTCTTCGCCAGATCGACGCCGATGCTGACATGGGAGCCTTCGACCTCATGATCGACCGCCTTACCGATATCATGCAGGAGACCGGCGCGGCGGGCAGGGACGGGATCGAGCCCCAGTTCAGAAGCGAGGATACCGGCGACATGTGCGACCTCAATGGAGTGCATCAGCACATTCTGCCCATAGCTGGTGCGATAGCGCAGGCGGCCGAGCAGCTTGATGAGCTCAGGATGGAGACCGTGGATACCGGTCTCAAAGGTTGCGCGTTCGCCCTCGCTCTTGATGATCTGGTCGATCTCCCTGCGGGATTTCTCGACCATCTCCTCGATGCGCGTGGGATGGATGCGCCCGTCTGCGATGAGTTTTTCGAGTGCCATGCGTGCCACCTCGCGGCGAACCGGATCGAAGGAGGACAGGGTGATGGCCTCGGGGGTATCGTCGATGATAAGATCCACACCGGTGAGGGTCTCGAGGGTACGGATGTTGCGTCCCTCGCGCCCGATGATGCGGCCCTTCATTTCGTCGTTGGGCAGTGCCACGACGGACACGGTGGCCTCAGCGACATGATCGGCGGCACAGCGCTGGATCGCGATGGAGATCAGCTCGCGTGCGGTCGATTCGGCATCGTCCTTCATGCGCTGGTTGATCTCGCGCAGCTTGACTGCGGCGTCGTGCTGTGCTTCCTGTTCGATGGAGGAAACGAGGTAATCCTTTGCTTCCTCGCGGGTCAGACCGGAGATGCGCTCGAGCGCGGCGATCTGATCGTTTTTGAGCTGCTCGCAGGACTCCTGTGTTTTCTGCACTTGCTGGAGCTTGCGGCTGAGTTCTTCGTTTTTCTGTTCCAGGGCATCGGTTTTGCGGTCGAGCGTCTCTTCCTTTTGGGCAAGACGGCGTTCGAGCTTTTGTGTTTCGTTGCGGCGCTCCTTGATCTCGCGTTCCGCCTCGGTACGGTTCTTGTGGATCTCGTCCTTGGCTTCAAGGATCGCCTCGCGCTTTTTGGTTTCAGCAGATTTGATGGCATCGTTTACGATGCGTGTAGCTTCCTGTTCGGCACTGCCGATCTCCTTTTCCGCAACTTGCTTGCGGTACAGGTAGCCACCGAATAGACCAAGAATCAACGTGACAACACCGACGAGAATCATTGGCATATTCATAGATTGAGAGAAACACCTCCAGAAAAAATTGTTTTGAAAATCTGCAAAGCAATAATAACCCATATAAGTATCGCGGTCTGGGCGGCCGCGCATCGTTACAAAAGGTATTACTCAAATATTGTATAACTTTTTGTCTTTCTTGTCAAGGAAAAGGCGCACATCCGCGCAGGATTTCATACACAGTGACAAAGCGCAGCAGAAAGACTTTTATTTTCCTTGTGAACGCCCCTTTGCGTGTAGTATAATGATATAGATATTACCTTAAAAAATGCTGCACTTTGCAGCCTTCCAGACAGTCCCCAAGGGGAAACGCCGTGCGCGGCGCGTCCCCGCAGGCATCGTTTGGGACGGCGAGCTTCAGGAGGAACACCCATGCATACTTCCATGCGCCGCAGGCAATACGGCGACCTTATCTATTATACCTGTGACAGACTGCCTGTGCGTCATGCCTTCACCACCAAGGCAGGCGGCGTGAGCACGGGCGACTGTGAAAGCCTGAACCTTGGCTTTGCGCGGGGGGACGACCCTGCGCATGTCCATGAAAATTACAAACGGCTTGCCGAAGCACTCGGCGTGCCGCATGACCGTATGACGCTCACCCAGCAGGTGCACGCGGACAAGGTGGCGGTCGTGGACGAGCCGGACGTGGGCACGGGGCTGTATCAGCCGATGGACTGGAACGCGGACGCGCTCGTGACCGCGCTGCCCGATACGCCCATCGCGGGCTTCTATGCCGACTGCGTGGTGACGCTGTTCTATGAGCCGGAAGCGCGCGTGTGCGGCGTATGCCATGCGGGCTGGCGCGGCATGGCGCAGGAGATCGCCGCCAAGACCGTCCAACGCATGGCGGAGCAGGGCGCACAGCCCGCTCGCATCGTGGCGGTCATCGGCCCCTCGATCTGTCCGGACTGCTTTGAAACAGATGCCGACGTCCCCGATGCCATGCGCGCGCAGATGGGCGATGCCGCCCTGCCCTACATCCACGAACGGGGACACAAATTCCATGTGGATCTGCAAGGGTTGGAGGCGGACACCCTGCGCCGCGCCGGTCTGCTGCCCGAAAACATCATAAACAGCGGACTGTGTACGCGCTGCCTGCATGATGTGTTCTGGTCGCACCGCGCAACGAACGGCAAACGCGGCGTACAGGCGGGGGTGATCTGCCTGTGAGCCATTCCATGCTCAAACGCGCGGCGGCAGGCGTTCTGGTGCTCGGCCTGCTCTCCGGCTGCACGCTCACTGAGCGGCTGGACAAGCCCAGTGACGGCCCCATCATCACCAACCGCCCGTGGGCGGCAGGCGACCTTGCCCTGCCCTACTACACGGCAGAAAAGATGAACCCCATCACCGCCACCAGCATCATCAACCGCGTGGCGTGCGAGGCGATCTATGAGGGACTGTTCTCGCTCAATGACCAGATGCAGCCCGAACCCGTGCTGGCGGAACGCTATGAGATGAAGGGCACGCGCTGCACACTGGTGCTCAAAGAGGGTGTCCAGTTCTCCGACGGCTCTCCCGTGACGGCGGACGACGTCGCCAACAGCTACCGTCTGGCAAAGAACACGCCCACCTCTCCCTACCATGACCGCGCGTCCTATATGTCCGCCATCCGCGTCATCGACGCGCGCACCCTGCGCATCACCCTGACCGCTGCCAACAGCAAATTCATCAGCCTGCTGAATATCCCGATCTTCAAGAAGGGCACGGGCGATGACCTGTTCGCGGTGGGCACGGGCGCATTCAATCCGGCGATCCGCGAGGGCGAGACCGTCCTCATCCCGAACGAATACTGGCACGGCGGCAAGATCCCGCTCATCAGCCAGATCGGACTGGTGGGCACGGTGCGTCCGGATGCCGTGACGAGCAGCTTTGCCGTGGGCGATATCTCCATGACGCGCGCCGAGCGCATCAGCGACGCGCCCGTGACGGTCAAGGGCGCGGTCGATATCTACCAGACCCCGACGACCGAGCTGCATTATCTGGGGCTGCGCATGTCCCATCCCCTGCTCGCCAACGAGAACTTCCGCAAGGCACTCAGTCTGGCACTCGATCGGGATCTGCTCTGCAAATCCTCTTTGCAGACGTTCGCTGACCCTGCCGTCCTGCCCGTGAACCCACAGCCGGAAAACATCACCGGTCTGACGAGCGCACTTGAGCAGGCGAACCACTTCCTCCAACAGATCGGCATCGAGGACAGGAACCACGACGGCCGCGTGGAGGACAGCAACGGCAATCCCATCTCGCTGACCCTGCTCATGCCGAACGAGAACAGCTTCAAGAACAACGCCGCCCATCAGCTTTTGACCGCGTTCGGTCAGCTGGGCATCGAGCTGCGCATCCATGCCGTTCCGTTCGACCAATATGTGCAGGCACTGAACAGCGGCTGGTTCGATCTGTATTATGGCGACGTGCGCATGTCGCCCGACTTCGATCTGCGCGCCCTGCTCATGACGGGCGGCTCGCTCAACTATGGCAGGGTCGCAGACCCAACACTGGACAGCCGGATCATGTCCGTGCGCACCGCGTCCGCGGAAGCACTCCCACAGGCAGAGGCGGCTTTTCAGGAATATTTCTTAGCACAAATGCCGATCTTACCCCTTGCATTCGAGCGCGATCAGGTGATCGTGCGCAGTGGGTTGCTGGCGAATTTCAAACCGCGCCCGGATAATATGTTCTGGGCACCAACAGAATGGAGACTTGAATGAAAAAGATCGTTTTAGGGCTTTCGGGCGGTGTGGACTCTGCGGTTTCCGCAAAGCTGCTGCGCGAAATGGGCTATGAGGTCCACGGACTGTATATGGACGTGGGACTTGGCGGCGCATCGGAAGCCCAACGCGTTGCGGACGCGCTCGATATCCCCCTCTATGTGGCAGAGCGCGAAGCGCAGTTCGAGCAGGACGTGCGCCGTTATTTCGAGCACGCCTATCAGACCGCCTGCACACCGAACCCCTGCGTGGTGTGCAACCGCAAGGTGAAGTTTTCCGCGCTGTGCCAGTACGCCGACGAGATCGGCGCGGCGCACATCGCGACCGGACACTATGCCCGCATCGGCAGGGATGCCGCCGGACGTGCCCTCCTGATGCAGGCACGCTCCCCCAAGGATCAATCCTATATGCTGGCGAACCTGCCCCGTGCCGTGCTGGAACGCTGCGTGTTCCCCTTGGGCGAGGCGGTGGACAAAGCCGAGGTGCGCGCCCTTGCACGGGAAAACGAGATCCCCGTTGCGGACAAGAAGGACAGCATGGACGTGTGCTTCATTCCGGACGGCGACTACTGCGGCTGGCTGGAGCGGCGCGGCGCCGCCCTGCCCGAGGGCAATTTCGTAGACGAAGCCGGCAATATTCTGGGCAGACACAAGGGTCTGCATCACTATACGGTCGGACAGCGCAAGGGGCTGGGCGTTGCGGCATCGGGCAGACTGTTCGTGCACGAACTCAGACAGGACACCAATGAAGTCGTGCTCTCGCTCAATGACGTGTTCCGCGCGCAGATCACCGTACACGGGCTGAACCTCTGTGCCCCTGAGTATGCCGAAAGCGGCAGCTTCGACTGTGAGGCACGCGTGCGCTACTCGAAAAACAGCACCCCTGCCCATGTGACCGTACATGGGGACGGAACGGCAAGCGTCACCTTCGCGCAGGCGGTGCGCGCACCGGCAGCCGGACAGTTTGCCGTTTTCTATGACGGCGAGATCGTCATCGGCGGCGGATTTATTGATGGATAAGGAATGAAGAACGGAAATGGAACAGGCTAGGGCAGAATCGAAAAGTGAAGTATTTTCCAGATTGGGCTGGGTGTTGATCCTGTCCCAGCTCGTCGTACTGGCAGCCGTCTGGGGCGGCGAGCAGGTCTACCGGATGTATCTTGGTGTGCGCCAGCCGCAGCTGGACTATGTATCCCTCCTGCGCCTGCTGCGCTCGAACGGCTGGACGCTCGCGCTGGGTGCCTTGGCAGGTGTCCTGCCCTGCTATCTGCTGCGCCTGACCCCCAAGCTCCGACAGCTCACCGGATACCTGACCCGTGTACGCAAACGGACGACGCCGGCGGTCGTGGTGGTATGTCTGTTTCTGGTCATGGGGCTGCAAAACCTCGCGACGCTCATCACCCTGCCTATGGAGGCGATCGCGAACCTGTGGGGCTGGTCGTTCGTCGATGCCTACGCAAGTCTCGTCGGGCATGCCGGTACGACCTCTATGGCGATCTATACGGTGCTTATCGCGCCCATCTGCGAGGAGCTGGTGTATCGTGGGTTCGTGATGCGCTATCTTGAGCGATATGGCAGGGTGTTTGCGATGGTCGTGGCGTCGCTGCTCTTTGGGCTGATGCACGGGAACATCATCCAGCTGCCCTCTGCGCTTTTGTGCGGCATCCTGTTTGGATATGTGGCGATGGAGTATTCCCTGCCTGCGTCCATGCTGATCCATGCGCTCAATAATCTGATCTCCGAGGGGTTGACGTGGCTGCAGGCGGCGGATGAAGTGACGGCGGCGGCGATCAATCAGGCGGTGATCTCGTTTGGGCTGGTGGCGTTTTTGCTGTTTGTGATGCACTGGCAACCATCCATTCGGGGGTATATGCGTGAGAATCGCACGGAAAAAGGAACGATCTGGGCGTTTGTGATATCGCTTCCGATCCTTTTATTGATTGTTTATCTTGTGGTGCTGACGGCACTGAGTATCAAACAGGTTTGATTATAAAAGATCCCCAGCTGATGATAGGTGCCCCCTTTGCCGGATATCTGGCAGAGGGGGTATTTGTATGCGTTACAGCTCTGAATTTCAGTGAAATTTTTTGGAAAACCCCAGGTTTTTCATTCCTTCTATTCTTATTTTGCTTCGGAAGCAAGAGAGACTTTTTTTGGAAATCCGTCTGATTTTCATTTGTGCTAAATGAATTTGCTTGGAAGCAAAAAAGTAACGTGTCGCGCCGGCGACGGCGGCATAAGGGCTGGAAACCTTGCGGTTTCCCCGCCCTTATGAAGCCCACCCATCCCTCTCCATCCGGTTTACCTTGGTGCCGCCGCTAGGGTGTGAAAGTACGAGCTCCGCCACAGGCGGGTTTTCCGCGGTCGGTTCGTTTCTGCGGCAATGCCCAAGGGTGGGAATGTATGACCTCCGCCGCAGGGCGGGTCTTCTTCAGCCCTTTTACAAAATGGGTGCGGTGCAGGCTCTTTCATACGAACAAGATAGAGTGTTTTTTGGAACGTCCGTTGGGTTTTCCTTTCTGCTAAAAAAGATTTGCTTCAAAGCAAAGAGCCTTGCCGAAATAGAAATTGACCCAGTGGGTCGATTTCCGGCGAGGCTGTGGTCGACTTGTTCGACCAAGTCATGAACGT
>JARIAV010000138.1 GCA_029257685.1 Butyricicoccus sp. | reverse complement strand
CAAAATTTGTTTGGATGTAAAATAGGAGGCCATACCATGAGCAAAGTACCCGAACTATTCGGCAGCATGGTGTTCAATGAATCTGTGATGAAGGAGCGTCTCCCGAAAGATGTGTTCAAGGCACTCGGACGCACCATTTTGGAGGGCACGGCACTGGACCCGACGGTTGCGAATATCGTAGCAAACGCGATGAAGGACTGGGCGATCAGCAAGGGCGCGACCCATTACACCCATTGGTTCCAGCCGATGACGGGCGTGACTGCGGAAAAGCATGATTCGTTCATCACGCCGGGCATCGAGAGCGGTGTCATTATGGAGTTTTCCGGTAAGGAGCTTATCAAGGGCGAGCCGGATGCTTCTTCGTTCCCGTCAGGCGGTCTGCGTGCGACCTTCGAGGCACGCGGCTATACGGCATGGGATCCGACCTCTTACGCCTTTATCAAGGACAATACGCTGTGTATCCCAACGGCGTTCTGTTCCTATACCGGACAAATTTTGGATAAAAAAACACCGCTCCTGCGCTCGATGGATGCGATCTCCATTCAGGCCTGCCGTATCCTGCGCCTGTTTGGCAAGGAATGTAAGCGTGTCAATACGACCGTTGGGCCGGAGCAGGAATATTTCCTTATCAACAAAGCGGATTACGCCAAGCGTCCCGATCTGATCCTGACAGGACGCACGCTGTTTGGTGCGCCTGCGCCCAAGGGGCAGGAGATGGATGACCATTATTTTGGCTCCATCCGTCCGCGTGTCAAGCAGTTCATGGCGGAGCTGGATGAGGAGCTTTGGAAGCTCGGTATCTATTCCAAGACCGAGCATAATGAGGTCGCACCCTGCCAGCATGAAATGGCACCGATCTTTGAGACCTCCAATATCGCGGTCGATCACAACCAGCTGACCATGGAGGTCATGAAGAAGGTGGCAGACCGCAATGGGTTCGTATGCCTCTTACATGAAAAGCCGTTTGCAGGGATCAATGGTTCGGGCAAGCACAACAACTGGTCGCTGTCCACCGATCGCGGTGAAAATCTGCTGGAGCCGGGCAGCACGCCGTCTTCCAATGCACAGTTCCTGCTGTTCCTGACTGCGACCATCAAGGCGGTAGACGAATATCAGGATCTGCTGCGTCTGTCTGCCGCAAGTGCTGGCAATGACCACCGTTTGGGTGCGCATGAAGCACCACCAGCTGTGATCTCCATGTACATTGGAGACGAACTGGGGGCAGTGGTCAATGCGATCGTGTCGGGTGCGAACTATACCGATGCCAAAAAGACCAATATGGATATCGGCGTTACAGCCCTGCCTGATATCCCGAAGGATACCTCGGATCGCAACCGTACCTCGCCCTTTGCCTTTACAGGCAATAAGTTTGAGTTCCGTATGCCGGGTTCGGCGTTCAATGTTGCCTGCACCAACACGATCCTCAATACTGCGGTTGCAGAATCCCTGAGACAGTTTGCAGATGAGCTGGGCAAGGCGGAGAACTTTGAGCAGGCACTTTCTGAACTCATCGTGCGTGAGATCAAGGCACACCAGCGCATCGTGTTCAATGGCAATGGATATGATGATGCATGGCTGGCGGAGGCAAAGAAGCGCGGTCTGCACAATTTGTCTTCCACACCGGAAGCGCTGTCTCACTATACGGACAAGAAGAACTTGCAGCTGTTCACACGCCATAATATCTATACACCGGTGGAGGTCGGCTCCCGTGAGGAGATCCTGCTGGAGGAGTATGGAAAGACCATCCATATCGAGGCACTGACCATGCTGGATATGCTGCAAAAGCTGATCCTGCCTGCATGTATGCGTTACGCAAAGGATGTGGCAGAGGGGGTTGCGCTCAAGAAGCAGATCGGGCTGGAAGCGCCTGTAGAGCTGGAGCTTGTGCGTGATCTGACAGAGAAGACGGCTGCACTCAGCAAGGCAAGAGATGTACGGGCGGAACAGGTAGAGGGTGCAAAACATGTACTGGATCATGCGCTGTCTGCTGCGCCGGGAAGTGTTGGGGCGCGTACCAAGTCGCGGTACTATTATGAGGAGATCCTGCCTGCGATGGAGGAGACCCGCAAGATCGCGGATGCTTTGGAAAGCATGGTAGCCAAGGAATACTGGCC
>JARIAV010000062.1 GCA_029257685.1 Butyricicoccus sp. | reverse complement strand
TGAGCGCGCGCACCCTGCGATATTATGACGAGATCGGTCTGCTGCATCCGAGCCGTACCACCGACTCCGGTTATCGCATCTATACCACGGAACAGATCGACACCTTGCAGCAGATCCTGTTCTATCGCACCCTTGGGTTTTCGCTCAGGCAGATCCAAACTATGATGCAGGCTCCTGATTTTGACCGACTCACCGTACTGGAACAGCAGAGAGAATTTTTAATCAAGGAGCAGGAGCGTCTTTCTCACCTTGAAACAACCATCAACCGCACGATCAAATATACAAAAGGAGAGATCATGATGAAAGATCAGGAGAAATTTGAAGCATTCAAGCGAAATATCATTGCGCAAAATGAAGCGATACATGGCACTGAGATCCGCGCAAAATACGGCGATCCGCAAGTGGATGCCGTCAACGATCGCATTTTACACATGACGGCGGAAGAATATCATAACTTTGAGCACCTAAAGGATTCCATATTCGATCTGCTTGCACAAGCTGTACAAACGGGCGCAAACCCCGAAAGCGAAGCAGCAAAGCAGGTGTACGACTTGCACCGCCGCTGGTTATCCTACTCCCTCTCGGAGATGACCCCTGAACAACACAAGGGGATCGCCTCTCTTTACATAAGCGATCCACGTTTTACCGCATATTACGACCAGCGAGTATCCGGCTGCGCAAAATTCTTATGTGAAGCCGTTGCACACTGGGCATAAACGATCATTTTGCACTGTTATTTCTCATCAAGACAAAAAAAGAACCTGTGAAGTCAAACTTCACAGGTTCTTGGTACGCCGAAAGGGATTCGAACCCCCGACCTTTTGGTTCGTAGCCAAACACTCTATCCAGCTGAGCTATCGGCGCATTTCTTGATTGCTTATATAGGATACCACACCGCTGCTCTGCTGTCAACCATTATTTTCTGTTTTTTATTTTATTTTTGCTTATGCACGAATCATATCCCGATAATACGCCTCATCCTTTGTATTCCCGACTGCGGAAATCGATGCATTTTCAAACCGAAAAATGGAATTTGCCAATGTTTTGATCTGTTCTGTCGTAACTGCATCATATGCCTCGACCAGCTCGTCCGGACTGACCACGCGATCCATAAACAACTCATATCGTCCCAAATGATGCATTCGCGCATTGGTGCTTTCCAGTCCCATGAGCATATTGCTTTTCATCTGCTCTCTGCATCGACAAAGCTCCTGCTCTGTCGGGCCTTTTTCACAAAAATCATACAGCACATCGCGGATGAGCTGCGCCGCTCTCTGCTCCTGTTCCTGTCCGAGTCCAACATAGATGGAAAACATACCCGTATCCACATGGCTGGACGGGAACGAACAAATGGAATAGCACAATCCATTCTGTTCGCGTACGGTCTGGAACAACCGAGAAGACATACCGCCGCCCAAGATCGCATTCATCAGCTGATATGCATATCTGCGTTCATCCAAAAGCGGGATACCCTGAAACCCCATACACAAATGATTCTGCTCGATTTCTTTGGGGCGGATCACGATACTGGGCTGATACTGTGCCGGTTCGATCTGATTTCTTCCGGTTCCCTGCATTTTTTCAAACAGCTCACAAATATACTTGAGGTCTGCATCGGTGAAGTGCCCGGACAGCGCAATGACGGTATCCTCCGGATGATAATTGTCCCCAACATAGCGATGCAGGGCATCCGAATCAAAATCCGCAAGTGTTTCTTCCGTTCCGAGGATCGGACGCCCCAGCGCAGTTCCTCTATAGCATGCCTCAAACAGCTTTTCGGTCGCAACATCGTCAGGAGCATCCTCATACATATCGATTTCTTCCAATACCACGCCGCGTTCCAGCTCGATATCCTCATTTGCAAACTTGGAATGCAGGAAAATATCTGCAAGGAGTTCTGCCGCTGCGTGCAAATGGGTGTCGAGCACCTTCATATAGTAACAGGTACAGTCCTTTGTCGTGAACGCATTGGACTGACCGCCCATGGTGTCCATGACTTCCGCGATCTGCTGTGCAGTTCGGTTTTCGGTTCCTTTGAAGATCATGTGTTCAATAAAATGGGAAATGCCGTTATATTTTGCGGTCTCAAAGCGGCTGCCATTCCCGACCCAGATCCCCAGCGCAGCAGAGCGCACATAATCGATCCGTTCCGCAACGACACGCACACCGTTCGACAGCACAATCTTTTCATACATAATTCATTCCACCGTTCCAAACGTCTACCAAACGTTTTCATGTATTATTTTTCATTATAACACATTCCCCACCAATAAGGAACAGGCACTTACCACCAAAATCATCAAGCAAAAGGGTACAGCCAAAAAGCCGTACCCTTTTCAAAATCATTTCGCCTCAATGGGCAATACCACGCCTGCAATAGAAATTGCTTCCAATGCATCCAGATCATAAACGGTATCCTGAAATCCATTTCCAACAATAAATGTTTTTTCTTGCAGGCTCACGCTGCTTCCAGCCTCCTTGGACAGATTGATGATACTGCCATCTTTCTTATGCAGCTCAATATCAAAATCGGTAAACTTTCTCCACGGAGAATCCTCAGGCTCCCGCCCACTTTCTGGTTGTCCTGCACTGAGCTGCGCCTGAACCTCCTCTTTCAGCGTTTCATAATAGCCTTTCACGCGAAATCCGATCGGAGAGATCGTTGCTTCATCGATGATCGCATTTCCTGCACCTGTCTTGATAGAAAGCGGCTGCTTCAAAAGTGAAACACTGCTATCCTCATATTGCAAGTCAAATCGCAGCTTCCATTTCCCCTCAAATTCCTGCTCTACTTGTGCTGTTTTGGTATTACAAAGACGCAGATTCTCCAATACAGCCTTTGTGCGACCCATTTTAATACCGCTTTCCTCATCTACCGTGATTTGCTGTACATACTGCACGCGATCGTCTTCAGGGTCTTCATCGACGAACCATGACGAACCATGACTTCCGCCCATATATCCAAGCTGTAATTCACCATCGATCATCAGATCATGATTTTCATCCAGCCCCCACGATGTGCCATCCTGCTTCTCCATCGTAAACACCACATTGAGATTATGTTTGTCGCCCAAAATCGCGTCCACAGTCACTGTCACACCTGCATCTGTATCCGAAACACCGATCGGCTTCCCGATCTTATCGATGATCTCCGTATGGGTATTGCCGAACACCGACGCAAACGCATCGCTTGCAAGTCCGCTGTACACAGCTCCTGCTCCCATCGTCAGTACAGCCACCGCTGCCGCAGCCGCTGCAACCGGCTTGATCTTCAGCCATTTTCTGTTCATTTTTGTCTCCTGCCTTTCTTGAGCCTCCATCAGCCGCTCTACCATTTTTTCTTTCTGTTCTGCCGAAAAACGCAAGTCCTCCATGCGCTCCTTATACGCCTTGTTCACAGCAATTCCCTCCCAACATTTGTTTCAGCCGCTTTCTGCCGCGATCGAGTCTCGTATTGATGGTCGCAGGATGCTCTCCAAGGATCTCTGCAATTTCCCTGATCTGATATCCCTCATAATAATGCAGATAGAGCGGCACACGATATTTTTCCGGCAAGGTCTGTACCATTGCCAAGACGGAATCCTCCTCGGTGTCCGGTTGTGCGATCTCAGCACAGGCCTCTATATTGCAGTTTCGTGTCCACCACGCACTTTTGAGGATATCCTTACACGCATTGGCTGCCGTTCTCAAGATCCACGCCTTTTCATGCTCTGAACTTTCAAACTGCGGCGCACTGGTCAGATACTTCAAAAATACGGTTTGACAGATATCCTCCGCATCGTGCGTCGATTTCAAATAGGTGTAACTCAGGCGCAAGATCAGATCCGCGTAGGTATGCACCAACCGTTCTGCCTGCTCGCGCGTAAATCGCTCCATAGTCTCACTCCTCTCATACAGCCCTTCTCAGGATCGGGTTTTTACCGCTTTCACCTATGATACGAATGAACCCTGCGTTTTCTTTCACAGACCGAAAAATTTGTATGAAAAAACCGGCACGATTTTTCGTGCCGGTTTTGAAAGTTCCAGTATATCGGGGCGTATCTAAAAACAAAGAAATCGACGAATTTTTCACAGCGCGTGTGCAGATGCAAGGCAAAAAACGCAGGAATCCTTGCTGGATTTCGAGTATTTTTAACGCAGCAGATGCCATGCACTGTGAAAAAGACCAGAATTTCAACTTTTGGGATACGCCCTGAGATCTCTTAGAGTTTTTCTTCTTCCTTGACATCCTTCATGGACAGGTTGATACGGCCCTTGTCATCGATCTCCATGACCTTGACATAAACCATATCACCGATCTGAACTGCGTCCTCCACCTTTTCG
>JARIAV010000050.1 GCA_029257685.1 Butyricicoccus sp. | reverse complement strand
CGGAACAGAACCCGTTCTGAGGAGGAAGAAAGATGAAGAAAAGAGTATTGGCACTGACAATGGCAGCAGCACTGACCACGAGCCTGTTTACCGGCTGCGGCGCAGGCGGAACGGACAAGGACGAGGGCGCGGCACAGGCGAACGGCGACAAGGTGACCCTGCGGATGTCCTACTGGAATTCCGAGGATACCGTGTCCGCACTGCTCGACTACCTGAAAACCGCGGTGCCTGAGGTGGAGATCGAATATCAGTTCATCGATAACGGCAACTATAACACCATCGTCGATACCCAGCTGAGTGCAGACGAGGGGCCGGATATCATCTGCGAGTCCCCAGCCTCCGCGCTCAAGCATGCAAAGCTCGGCTATCTGGAAAAGCTCGACGATCTTGCCGGACTGTATTCCAACGCCGGCACCAACGTGTATTCCTATGATGGCAGCACCTATGCACTGCCGGGTATCTCATGGTTCGAGGGCATCTACTTCAACAAGGATCTGTTCGAGAAGAACAAGATCGAGCTGCCCAAGACCTTCGACGAATACATCGGCGTATGCAAGAAGTTCAAGGAGCTGGGCATCAAGCCGCTCGCAGCCGGACTGATGAGCTGGGAGCCCATGCTCAAGAATTCCATGGCGTTCGTCACCGCAGAGTATCTCTCCACCGACGAGGGACGCAATTTCGGAAGCGATTTCCGTGAGGGCAAGGTCAAGATGAACGGTACATGGAACCCATACATCGAGAAATGGTCGGAGACCATCAAGGAAGGCATCTACACCAAGGATATGCTGGGCATCGACCACGCACAGGCACTCGATGAGTTCGCGACCGGCACGGCTGCCATGTTCTGCTCCGGCCCGTGGGACTATGAGGCGATCATGGCAAAGAACCCCGACCTCAAGATCGACATGATGCCCTTCTACGGCACCAAGCCTTCCGAAGGCTGGCTGATCGGCGGCCCTGGCTGCGGCTTCGCGGTCAATGCCAAGTCCAAGCATGCGGATCTTGCACACAAGGTGCTGGAGGCGATCTCCACCGTGGACGGACAAAAGGCACTGTGGGAGAACAACAAGGGTGGTTCTTCCTATCTGGAGGGCGCAAAGTTCGACATTCCGGAGGCGTACCAGTCCGCGGCAAGCGCACTCAATGCAGGCAATGTATACTGCCCGTGGAACGAATGGGGCGATGCAGGCGACGTACATAAGGACTACGGCTTGCAGTTCCAGTCCTATCTCGACGGACAGGATCTCAGCACCACGCTGGGCAATGTGGATGCAGCGGTCGAAGAACTGCTCTCCAAATAATGGAATCTGTGAAATGTGTACCATATCACCTTTGCTGTGGTATGGTACATTTTTTCCCAAAATACCGGATCAAGCAAGCGAGAAGGGAACATTATGTTGAAAAAGAAGAAAAACCTGAACTCACTTGGAGGGTACTTTGCACTGTTCGTGCTGCCGGCACTCGTCATCTATGCCATCTTCTGTATCCTCCCGTTCGTCTACACCATCTTTTACAGCTTCACGGACTACACCGACCTCAACCCCGTGAACCTGCACTGGGTGGGACTCAAGAACTACATCAAGATCTTCAGCACACCGCTGATGCTCACCGGCATCAAAAACTCCGTCATCTATGCCATCCTGCTGACCGGCTTTCAGGTCATTCTGGGTCTGCCGCTCGCGGCGATCCTCAACCAGAAGCTCAAGACGCGCAGCCTGCTCCGAGCCGCCTTCTTCTTTCCGGCGGTGTTCAGCTCGCTGATCGTGGGCTATCTGTGGAAGTATATCCTGTCCTCTGCGGAATCCGGTCTGCTCAACAGCATCCTGAGCGCAATGGGCATCAGCACCGTCAACTTTTTCTCGTCCAACATCGCGCTCTATACCATCATCGCCACACAGGTCTGGCAGTGGACGGGCTGGGCGATGGTCATCTTCCTTGCCAACCTCCAAAGCATCCCCGATGAGCTCTACGAGGCGGCAAGTCTGGACGGCGCGGGCACGATCACCTGCTTCTTCCGCGTGACCCTGCCCATGATGTCCGCTTCCATGAAGATCGTGGTCGTGACCGGTCTCATCGGCGGCATGAAGGTATTCGATTCCGTCTACGCGATGACGAGCGGCGGCCCCGGCAATGCAACGCAGACGGTCATGACCCTGATGATGGAGAAGGGCATTTCGGACGGCTTCTACTCTGTGGGTGCGGCGTTCGGCGTATGCTTCTTCGTGGTCGTACTCCTCATCAGCGGCGTGGTCAACAGATATATGACGAAATGGAGCAGAGCAGTATCATGAAACAGAAAAACCAAAAACGCCTGATGACCGAGATCGCCATGATCCTGCTTGCGATCGTCTGGATCATCCCCATCTATTATCTCGTGGTGACGACCTTCAAGACACAGAAGGACGCGACCCTGCACCCGCTCGGTCTGCCCTCCGTCTGGGAGTTCTCCAACTATGCCAATGCGTGGGAAAAGATGCATTTCCCAAGAGCCTTCGCAAATACCCTCATCATCACGGTCTGCTCGGTCACCATCCTTGTCGTGATCGGTGCGCTGGCAGGCTATGCGCTGGCACGGACACGCAGCAGACTGTCGGGATTCATTTTCCTGCTCTTTTTGGCAGGCCTCATCGTGCCGTTCCAAATGAATATCATCTCCCTTTACCGCATCGTCAAGAGTCTGGGACTCATGAACAGCCTTGTGGCGGTCATTCTGGTCAATGTGTCTATCAATATGCCGCAGACCATCTTCCTCTTTAAGGAATTCATCGAGTCCTCCGTGCCGTGGGAGCTGGAGGAGGCGGCGATCGTGGACGGATGCAGCGTGCCAAGACGCGTGTTCGGTGTGGTGTTCCCCTTGCTGACGCCTGTCATCTCCACCACCGTCATCATCGTCACCCTCAATGTATGGAACGAATTCATGACACCGCTGCTGTTCCTGCAAAGCCGTGAGAACAATGTCATTTTGCAGGAGGTCAGCCGCAACATCGGGCAGTTCTCGACCGACTGGGCGACCATGTTCCCGATGCTCATGCTGGGCGTTGCACCGCTCATCGTATTCTATATCTTTATGCAGAAGTACATCATCGGCGGCGTTGCAGCCGGTGCAGTAAAGGGGTAAGCTATGGCACAGAAATTGGATCTTTCCAGCATACGGAATCTGCTGGTACTCGTACCCCATCAGGACGATGAAGTCCTGATGGCGGGCGGTCTCATCTATGAACTGGTACGCGCGGGCAAGACCGTCACCGTCGCCATCGTCACCAATGGCGACTATGGCTGCACGGACTACAGCAAGGGCAGAGCGCGCCTGCGCGAAAGCCTTGCCGGTCTGCGCGTGCTCGGTCTGCCGGCGGAAAACGTCGTCTTTTTGGGCTATGCCGATACCGGCATGGAGCGCGCCGCGAGCTTCCTCTATGCGCTCCATGAAGCGGCGGATGAAAATCAGCTGTTCCCGTCCTGTACCGCGGCGGAGACCTACGGGCTGGAGGAAAAGCCCGACTATCACATGCAGTGCTTCGGCACACATGGCGCATACGACCGTAAGACCCTTGTGGGCGATCTGCGCCGGCTCATCGCACAGACACAGCCCGACTGCATCCTCACCACCCATGCCGCCGATCAGCACGGCGACCATGAAGCCCTGTTTTATTTCGTCAAGGAGCTGGTGGACGCATGGGACGCGGAGACACGCCCCAGACTGCTTGTGGGCATGGTACATTCGCCCGAGGGGGACGATACATGGCCCTTGCGGGACACCCTGCACTATACCTGCCCCAAGGGCCTGGAGGCGGGCGGCCTCCGCTGGGACGCGCGAAAGATTTTGACGCTGCCGCCGGAATGCACGGGCGGCAGGACGGCACGCAACCGCAAATATGTATCGCTCAGTCAGTATGAGACCGCGCTGGAACCAAATGTTGTGGATTATCTGTATGCCTATGTAAAGGATGAGGAGATCTTCTGGGAGATCGGATCGGAGAACGTATGAACAAGAACAAACCGGCAATCTATCCGCTGGACGCATGGACGGTCACGGAGGAGAGATTCTGCAAGGAAACCAATTACCGCAATGAGACCACCTTCGCGCTGTCCAATGGCTACATCGGTACGCGCGGCACGATGGAGGAGGCGCATCCCTTCGATGTGGATACCGGCATGGAGGGCAACTTCATCAACGGCTTTTACGAGAGCACGGACATTCGATACGGCGAGGCGAACTTCGGCTCGCCCCTGCGCAGCCAGACCCTGCTCAACCTGCCCAACCTCAAGGAGACCCGCATCTGTGTCGATGGGGAAGTGTTCTCCCTGCTGGAGAGCGAGATCCACGACTACAGCCGCACACTGTTTTTGCGGGAGGGCGTGGTCAGAAGAAGCGTTGTCTGGACGACAAAGACGGGCAAGCACCTCAAGCTGGACTCCCTGCGTCTGGTGTCCTTTGCGGAACAGCATATCATGGCACAGCGCATGGAGATCACACCGCTCGATTTTTCCGGTGAGATCGTTCTGACCAGCCGTCTGGATCGCAGCGTCGAGAACCAGACGCGCAAGACCAACCCCATCGTCGATTACGGCCCGTTCGGCAAGCGGCTTGCACAGGAGCAGGTCGAAGCGGACGGCCTGCGCGTGACTTACCGCGGCACGACCATCGGCTCCGGTCTGACCGTGGGCTGCGGCGCACAGCTTGTCATCACGCCGCACGAGCAGGCGGTTTCGGTACATACGGATGACACACAGGCGGTGTGTGAAGTCCGTCTCCATGCCGCAGAGGGACACACCATCACGGCAGATAAGTTTATCGCCTATGTGTGCAGTCTGGATGAGGACTTCACCGGCACGGTCGAGGCGCACACGGCGCACGCACTGGATCGGGCGCAGGAGATCGGTATGGATCGCCTGATCGCACTGCAAAAGGAAGCGACCGCGGCGTTCTGGAAGCACGCGGAGATCGAGATCGAGGGCGAGGACGCGCAGAACACCGTACAGGGGCTGAACTTCAACCTGTTCCACATCTTTCAGGGGGCAGGGCGCGACGGCAAGCGCGGGATGCCTGCCAAGGCGCTGACCGGCGAGGGTTACGAGGGACATTATTTCTGGGATACCGAGATGTATATGATCCCGCTTTTCATCTACACCCAGCCCGAAGTGGCAAAGGCCCTGCTCACATGGCGTTTTGAGACGCTGGAGCCGGCGCGCGCGCGTGCCCGCGTGATGGGACACCCCGTCGGCGCGCTGTTCCCGTGGCGCACCATCAACGGCGAGGAAGCCTCGACCTATTATCCCCTCGGCAGTGCGCAGTATCACATCGATGCCGATATCAGCTATGCCGTATACCTCTATTATCAGGTGACGGGGGACAAGCAGTTCCTCATCGATATGGGCGCGGAGATCCTCATCGAGACCGCGCGCGTCTGGGCGGACGTTGGCTGCTTTGCCGAGGTACGGGACGGCCGCTACTGCATCTGCTCGGTGACCGGACCGGACGAATACAATGTGCTGGTGGACAACAATTTCTATACCAACCTCATGGCACGCGAAAACCTCAGAGA
>JARIAV010000144.1 GCA_029257685.1 Butyricicoccus sp. | reverse complement strand
AGCAAGGGGTCGCATTCGGGAATCCCAAATGCGAAAAGAATTTCTATACATATTATGACGGAAACGAACTGATTGGATTTACCAATATCGCAGAAGAAGAGACAGAAGTGTTTATCGGGATCGGAGTTACTCCAACAATATGTGGTATGGGCTATGGACAAAAGATCCTTCGGATCGCACAGCATATTGCAGACACACTTTACCCCAATAAGCCTTTATACTTAGAAGTACGCACATGGAATGAACGTGCGATCCGCTGCTATCAAAAAGCCGGATTCACAATCGACGGGGAGATTCTTGAGCAGGAAACATGGATCGGCACGGGATACTTCTTCCGAATGATCTATCAGCCAAACTGCTTAGGACGTATCTGAAAACAAAGAAATCAACGAATTTTCCACAGTGCGTGTACAGATGCAAGAAAAAAACGCCGGATCCTTGATGGATTCCGAGTATTTTTAACGCAGCAGATGTCATGCACTGTGAAAAAGACTTGAATTTTGACTTTTCAGATCGCCCCTAGTTGAATCACAATGATGTCGTTTTTCAAAATGGATATCCGTTTAGTAAACCGGTTTATAAATGCATAAAACCACCAAGAGAAATCTCTTAGCGGTTTCTTTGGAGCTGTTGAACAGATTCGAACTGTCGACCTCTTCCTTACCAAGGAAGTGCTCTGCCTGCTGAGCTACAACAGCATATCATGTCACGATCTTGTCTTGAAAATCTGTGACTTTTTCTTGCCTCATCTTCTCACTGCGAAGAAAAGATTTGGCGACCCAGATGGGATCTCTCCCGCGGTCTAAAAAACATGCCACCGGCATATTTTTTACGGTGCTACGCACCGCCGACCTTTTCTCGCCCCATCTTCTTCCTACAAAGAAAGATGTTGGCGACCCGGATGGGGCTCGAACCCACGACCTCTAGCGTGACAGGCTAGCGCTCTAACCAACTGAGCTACCGGGCCATTTTGGCAGGGGCAGTAGGGATCGAACCCACGGCACGCGGTTTTGGA
>JARIAV010000268.1 GCA_029257685.1 Butyricicoccus sp. | reverse complement strand
TATGCAAAACTTCAACTATCATGGACATACCAAGCGCTGTGGACATGCCTCCGGCGAAGACGAAGCCTATGTACGCTGTGCGATCGAAAACGGTTATCGCACCATCGGATTTTCCGATCACGCGCCTTATACCAACATCCACACGCCCATCGAACGTATGGATCTCATATGCTGCCCGACTATATCCAAAGTATCCAGTCCCTGCAAAAAAAATATGCCGATCAAATCGAAATCCGCATCGGGTTGGAATTTGAATTTTTTGAAGCACAGCTTGACGATCTCCTCACCTATCGCAAGCAATTCGACTATCTGATCCTTGGGCAGCATGAACCTGCCATCGGTCAAACCAGCTTTTATGAAGCCTATACCGATGCGGACGTTCTGCATTATGCCGATCTCGTCTGTCAGGCCTGCACACTGGGATTGCCCGATCTCATCGCACACCCCGATCTTTTCATGTATGCCAAGCCGGAATGGACGGCCTCCTGTACCGAAGCCGCACATCGGATCTGCCAAAGTGCAGTCGAGGCGCACATCCCGCTCGAGGTCAATCTGGGTGGGTTGCGCTATGGCAAGCAGCAGCGCGGACAGGAATCCCGCTATGCATACCCATATCGCCGCTTCTGGGAGATCGCACAGGAATATCCCATCGCGGTCGTATATGGACTGGATGCCCATAAGCCGGAAAAGTACGCAGACAAAGCATGCTTCGATATCGTACAGAATGAGATCCTGCACGGCCTAACGCTGAATTTCCTATCCGATCTCAATTTCCCAAAAAAGCTCTAAAAAATACTCCTCTTGACTGCATGCTGGAATCATTCACTGTTTCCAGCTGTGCATAAGAGGAGTATTTTATTTATATCACGCTATAAATTTGCAGCACCGATTTCTTTCCGATCTGCATCTCTCAGCCTCCAATAACCTCCGAAATATCCACCTTTCGTCTTTCCTGCAAGGAACGTGTGCAGGCATCTGCTGTTGCGATCGAGTCGCGTGCAGCACTGCCATCGAGCAACGGCTTGAATTCGTCCTCGATGGGTGCCCCATGCATGACTTCATTGAGATATTTCATTTCTTTCTTCATGCAGCTATCCAGCCACAACGGCGGACGGCGTCCCGGCTTACCATACATAACGGCACCATCCATTTCCAGCTTTCCATGATAGATCGCTGTGCGGTCATCATCTTCCTCCTGCGTTTCATGTACCAAATAGTGTTCGTCCCCCTCTTTCGTGCGCAGCGTCATTGCACAATCACGCATATCGATACGGATCGCTCCCTCTGTTCCCTGAATGAGTACATAGTGTTCGCTCCAATGGAATGCCGATCCATATTCGATCACCGCATTTGTGCCGTTGGCAAACTCCAGTGTGATGAATAGCATATCATCTTCATCCCCGAACTGCTCCCCCTGATGTGCGATATTTCCACCGATCATGGTTGCTGTTTTGGCTGGCCCCATGATAAACTGGATGCAATCCAGCTCATGGATATGATGATACAGGTGTCCGCCCGATTTTTCACGCATTTTCTTCCAGCTGACAGAGGGCTGCGGCGGTTCCCAACCATTGCGCGCCGAATGACAATACAGCACCCTGCCGATACGTCCCTCATTGATCAAACGCTTTGCCGTATGTACCCCATTGAAGAAGTTCATGATATGTCCAGCCATAAAGATGACGCCATTTTCCTTGCAGGTACGCACCATCTCATCACAGTCTGCATAGCACAGCGCGATCGGTTTTTCACAGAATACATTCTTCTTGTGCCTTGCTGCCACCAAAACAGGCTCCTTGTGCAGATAATTCGGGGACGCTACGATCACTGTGTCCACATCTGCACGGGCACAAAGTGTATCCAGATCGGTCTCCACCGCGCAACCCAGTTCTTCTGCAACACACTCTGCATTTTCCGGATCGTACACGGCAACGATCTTTGCGCCCTCTTCTTTTTTCATGATACGAGCAAGCTCCGCTCCAAAATATCCCGTACCTACAACTGCATAACCAATTGTCTTCATATACCATTCACTCCTTATTTAGTATGGATCACGATTATTTCACAGCACCATCCGAAAGCCCGCCTGCCATCTTATTCTGGATGAAGCAGAAGAACAGGATCGATGGAACCACTACGATTGCACAAGCAGCCATGAGCGAGCCCCAATTCAGGATATCCGCACCTTCCAGCGTCTTGACCGCTACAGATATCGTTGTTTTATCCGAACTGCTCATCAAGATCATCGAATACAGATATTCATTCCATGCATTGATGAATACATAGATGGCAGTTGACACGATACCGGGAGCAACCAAAGGCAGCACGACCTGACCAAATACCTGAATCTTATTGGCACCATCGATTCGGGCAGCTTCTTCGATCCCGATGGGGACGGTCTTGAAAAATCCAACGAGCATCCACACGGCATAGGGTACGCTGAACGACAGATACACCAAAACCAGACCGATACGGGTATTGGTCAAATGCAGCGTAGACATGACCATCGCATAAGGGATCACCAGCATGATCGACGGGAACATATAAGTTGTAACCAATACCTTTGTCATCGCATTGCCCAGCTTTGGGAAAAAGCGGACGATGCCATAGGCTCCCAATGAGGAAATGATAATTGCGATCACAGTTGTTGCTGCTGCAATGATCAAGCTATTGCGAATATTGACAGTAAATTTCAGCGTGGATAAGACGGTATGGAAATTTTCCAGCGTCCAATGGATCGGCAGGATCTTGGTCGGATGGTTCAAGATCTCGCTGCTGCTTTTAAACGCAGAAACCAAAAGCCAGAGCAGTGGAAAGATCGCCATAAGGGATAAGATCATGAGATAGATATTGGAAACAATGATACCTGTGCGCTGTCCCTTTTTCATATCATTTCTCCTCCTTTTCCCAGCGTGCGATCACATAGAAATAAATCAGGCAGACCAGAATCAGGAAGATCAGCAGCAGGATCGAAGCTGCAGAAGCGCGTCCAACCAGCTTGCTTGTCCAACCCAGATTATAAATATAGATCGGCATGGTCGTGCTGAGTCCGGCAGGACCGCCTGCCGTCGTCATATAAATGATATCAAAGTTGTTGAATACCCAGATGGTACGCAGAACGACCAGCAAACCAACGACTACCTTGATATGCGGCACTGTGATATGTAAAAAGGACTGCCATGCGGTCGCACCATCGATCACAGCCGCTTCATATTGATCCTGCGGTACAGTTTGCAGGGCTGCATAGACATTGACCATGATCATAGGCGCACCAAACCAGATATTGATAAACACGAGGGTCGGCATGACGAGCTTTGGGTCGCTCAAAAATTGCAGCATCCCTTCTGTCAATCCAAGGTTCATGAGGACAGTTGGGATATATCCCTGAATGCCATTGAGCATCCATTTCCATGTAAGCGCGATCGCAACCGATGGAAATGCCCACGGAATGATCATACAGATGCGGTAAAACGGCTTTGTGATCGGATTTTGGATCTTGTTGAGTGCAAGTGCACCGGTGAAACCGATCACGATCTGACCCAGCAGGCTGCAAAAAGTCCAGCCGATCGTCGTAACAAACGCACGGATAAACTCCGGATCTGTTAAAATTTTGATGTAATTATCCAGTCCCACCGTCTTGAAAGAAGGCCGGATCAAGGTCTTGTTCGTAAAGCTATACATTACAGTGGAAGCCAGTGGATATATGAGCAGGCACAAAACCACCAGCAGACACGGAAGCACCAACGCCCACCTTGTCCAATCTGTATGCTTTCCCTTTGTCTTAGAAGCAGTTGTGTTCAAGGTCTCACCTTTTTATAATGGAACTTTTACATTCCACTATCTTTCTCTCCATTATGAGGTAACATAGGACCCATCTTTGAAACAGGTCGATCGTTCTTATAAAAATCGAGTCTGATGCTGCTGTCAGCTCGCTGCACAACATGATTTTCCGATTTTTTGGCAAAAAGATCCGAGGGAAACACGGAGTCTCCCCCGGATATCAGGACGGCAATCAACCGATCATCGTATCAAAGATATCGTTGAGCTGATCTTCGGCAGCCTTGGCAGCTGTTTTCACATCTGTACCATTGGTGATGATATCCTGAAACATATTCTCGATCACACCCTGCGAGGTCAGATAGCTTGCCTGTGCAGTTGGGCCATGTTCAAAGCCGATCGCATGTCCGGTATCGACCGCAGTCTGGATCGTCTTCACACTGTCCGTAAACTGCTGGATCGTCTCGTTATTCAAATATGCTTCATTCGATGCAACATCTGTGAGGGATGGCAGCATTCCAACTGGTACAGAATGGATAAAATCAATATAGTTGTCATCCTGATACAGGAACTCAATAAATGCCTTGCAGATCTCCGGATGCTTGGAGTCCTTCCACACAACGAGCGGGATGTGGGTCGCCTCTGCGCTGTATACTTTATCATCCGCATTGAGACGCGGTAGTGGTGCGCACTTTACATAGGGCACTGCGTCCGGTGTATTGGACTGCACGCCACCGATCATGAAGCCAGAGTTAAAATCAAATGCGGTCTTGCCCTGATAGAACAGGGTCGCATGGTCATTGACTGTATAATTGATCGTCTCCGCCGGAGAACAATCCTTATAGACCTTGAGCCAGAAGTTGATGCCATCAATGGCCTCTGGACTTGTGAGGTTTGCTGTGAGGTCATCATTGAGCAAGCTCCCACCGGCACTTCTTACATAGTAGTTGAGATAACGTGTGCACAGCAGATCATTTGGGCTGCATGAAAATGCCGCGCCGAAAGTTCCATCCTTGGTCAGTGCAACAGCGGCATCATAAAACTCGTTCCAAGTGGCAGGAACCTTGAGGTTTGCTGCCTTCAGCATATCCTCACGATACCACATCACCTGTGCATGGGAATAATACGGCACGCCATATGTAGCACCATCCACGGACATATCTGCCAGCGCATTGGCGGAAAATCGATCCCGACCGATCTGATCCACCATATCATCGACCGATTGCAAGACATCTGCATTGAGCATCTCAACGACTTCTCCCGTATTTTGTGCGGTGCTCATATCGGGCAGATCCCCCGTGGTAAGCCCTGCATTCCACTTCGTATTGAAGTCACCCCAGCTGTAGGTCTCAATATTGATCTTTACCTCTGGGTGCTCCTGCATGAATCGATCCGCCGCCGACTGTACCGCTTCCATACGCGCGCCCTGCGTAAAGGAATGCCAAAATGTGATCTCCCCCTTGAGTACAGAAGTCGAAGCCTGATCGGCTGTATCAGGAGAACTCGGGGAACCGCATCCCGCCAGTGTCGTTGCCGCTGCACTAGCAGCCAGAATCATAGATAATGCTCTTTTCATTGTGTGCCTCCTTAATCCTGTCCTTCTCTTTATTGGTAACTATGCCAAATATCGTTTCTCATCCAGCACCTATAATTATAAAGATTTTACAACCATTGCAAAGAGTAAAAAACAGGCAATACTATAACAATAGGGTCATTTTATGAGCGTTTTCTTAAATATCTACAAAAATAGGTGCAAATTTTGATGCATTTTGTTGAGTGAACTTATGGAATCTGTCCAGTTCTCCGCCCGATTCAGATGCCATGTGCAAAGCGGCGATATTCCTGAGGGGATACACCAAAGATCTGTTTGAAGCATTCGGAAAAGTAACTTGGGATCTCATAGCCCAAATCATACGCGATCATAGAAATGGGATCGTCCGTCACAAGCAGCCGCCTCGCTGCGTTGGTCATCTTGTTCTCTTTGATAAATTCAAAGAGCGTCTTGCCGGTCTGCTCCTTGAACAGGCGGCGCAATGTACTGACGCTGATCCCTGCCATATCGCAGAGTTCCTGCCGACTTAAATTTTCTTCCGGATGTGTGATGATGTAATCCACGATCATCGTGATCCTTGGATCATGCTTATGCTTGAGCGATTTTTCAGCACGCAGCTTGATGCTGGTCATATCAAAGGTGGCTTCCATATGCTTGCGATCTTCTTCCAACGTATCATCCTGATCATAATTTTCCGGAGAGATCTTCGCAATATATGCCCAGATCAAATTGAGATATCCACGGATCTCCAGCATCTTGAAGGTGTTGCGAGTCAGCGCGCTGGCATACAGTGCTTCAAAGCACTGTTCTACCTCCGGTGTATCGCTGAAATTATGTTTTCTTGGAAAATGCCAAAGAGATTCCAGCAGATCCTGACTCTCATGGTATTGGATCGAACCGACAAAGCGTACACTGATAAAGACGATCTCGCTCTTTGCAGCCCCTTCCAGCATACTGCCCTGTGGGATATACACGACATCTCCCGGACCGACTTCACACACCTCACCATTGACCGTAAAAACGGCCTGCCCGGATATCATATAGCGCAGCAAAGCATAGGGGACTTCACTGGGTGTATAGACCCAATTATGTGAGAATCGATACTTATCCACATAAAGAAAATTTGGATAATAATCTGAATAGATGGCTTGCATGTTCCTTTCCTCCAAACACATATTTGATCGAATTTGCCCCAGCGCCGAAGAACGACTGCCCTCCTGAAGCAATCAAAAACGCAGGTGCATGATACCATATCCTCTGTGCAAAGCAAAATCCAGTAATTTCCATATCTTTTCATGGGAATCACTGGATTTTTATTCAAAATATCTATTTATGCGATGACTCTGAGGCAGTATATTTTTGTAAAACCGGTTCCATGACTGCCGTTTGCAGCCGCACAGCAAGTCCAGGCAGCAGGATCGCCCCCAGCGGGAAATAGCTGCATCCGATCCCTGCCAAAACAGCGATCAGGAGGATCAGCAGGGTGCGCGGAAGATATCCCAATGCCATAAAGAGCGCATTTCTATGCAGCTCCCCGAAGGCATAGCAAAATCGGGACTCCAGCGCTACCGCCCATGCCAGCACGCCCATGGAAAATGGAACGGTGACAAAAAAGATCAGTGCGATCCACCGGAACAGCGGAAAAAGGGCGGCAAGATCCAAAAGCCACTGATGGACCAAGGTCAGACCGCAAAGAATCGCAGCCCAGAGCAGTGTCATCTTGCTCCCTGTTTTGAGCTCGGCCCGAAAAGTCTGGAAAAACCGCTGTATCATGCCACTTTCATGCGTTCTGACACAGCGCGCCGTTACATCGTACATTGCGA
>JARIAV010000124.1 GCA_029257685.1 Butyricicoccus sp. | reverse complement strand
GGGGTGGGGGCGGGTTTTTGTCCGCCGCAGGCGGTCAGCAGTGTGGCGGAAAGGGCGCCTGCACACAGGACGCGGAAGAAAGTTTTATTGTTCATCATGGTGTGTCTCCTTTTATCTTGTGAGGGGGGAGTGGTCAGGTTTTGTTTTATGTTAGTATTGTAGCACTTTAATGTACGAAAGTCAAGAGGGGAGAGGAATTTTTTTTGGAAAAACCGCAGGTTTTTCATTCCTTATATAATCTTGCTTGAAAGTAAGTAAAAGTGTCTTTTGGGAATCCGTTGGGTTTTCCTTTCTGCTAAAAAGATTTGCTTCAAAGCAAAGGGAGAAGTGTCGCGGCCGCGCGACGGCGGCCAAAGGGTTGGAAACCTTGCGGTTTCCGCTACCCTTTGGAATCCTCCCCATCCCTCTCCATCAGATTTGCCTTTCAGCCGCCGAAAGGGTGTTAAAGTATGAGCTCCGCCACGGGCGGGTCTTGCGAGGTCGGTTCGTTTCTGCGGTAATGCCCCAAGGGTGTGAATGTATGACCTCCGCCACAAGGCGGGTTTTATCAAGCCCTTTTTGGTGCTGGTTGTTCATGCGATCGTATCGGCTGTTTCTGCGTTATGCCGCAAACAGGACCGGCGATCTTCTTTGCGTTTCGGATAAAAGGGGGTTCGTTGTTTTGTGGGAGTTGCCGCGTTGCCGCATCTGGAACGAGCCGACCAGTGTGCGCACTGGTCGGACTGTTCCAATGCTGCGGACTCTTTCAGCTGGCGGTCAGTGCTCGAACGTCCATTGCTCCTGCTTTGGGTGCTGGGCAACGTTCACGCGAGCGTTCATGGAGGGGCTGATCGGGGAAGTGCCACGCTTACTTTGCCCATTGCCTGCAAAGCTCTGCACATATTTTTCCGTCTGCTTGCCTCAAAGCTCTGCGCATACTTTTCCTTTCTGCTGACTTGAAACAAGTTTGCACCGCACCAATTTGTAAAAGGGCTGAAGAAGACCCGCCCTGCGGCGGAGGTCATACATTCACACCCTTGGGGCACTTCCGCAGAAACAAACCGACCTCGCAAGACCCGCCCGTGGCGGAGGTCATACTTTCACACCCTTTCGGCGGCACCAAGGTGAATCTGATGGAGAGGGAAGGGTGGGCTTCATAAGGGCGGGGAAACCGCAAGGTTTCTAGCCCTTATGCCGCCGTCGCGCGGCCGCGACACGTTACTCTTTGCTTCCAAGCAAATCCATTTAGCAGAAATGAAAATCCTGCGGATTTCCAAAAATCCATTTCTGCTTTTGATTTCCTTGTATCCACTCGAAAATAGTTGACAAATACACGGAATATGATATACAATGTTTATGGAATATTGTATGTGTGCGATGAAGGAACGAGTGATACAGCGCAGCCTGCCAGAGAGAAGGGGACGGTGGAAGCCCTTCGGTGATGTGGTATCATAGCTAATCTGGAGCAATTTTGGGAAACCGAAACGTATTTGCTGCGTTAAAGCAAGCCTGAGACGCTATTATAGTTTATGGTAGCAAATTAGGGTGGTACCGTGGAAGTATTTTCAGCTTTCGCCCCTAAACGATAGGGGTGGGGGCTGTTTCTTTTTACACGGATTTTTCTTTGGTTGATTCTAATTTTTTTGGAGGATTTTATTTATGCAGTACAGAGGCTTAAACGAGCTTCGCGAGATGTATCTCTCATTTTTCGAGAGCAAGCAGCACTTGCGCCTGCCGAGCTTTTCCCTGATCCCGCAGAATGACGCATCCCTTCTGCTCATCAACTCCGGTATGGCACCGATGAAGCCATTCTTTACCGGTGAGCAGGAGCCACCGCGCCGCCGTGTCACCACTTGTCAGAAGTGTATCCGTACCGGTGACATCGAGAATGTCGGCAAGACCGCACGCCATGGCACTTATTTTGAGATGCTGGGCAACTTTTCCTTCGGTGATTACTTCAAGCGTGAAGCGATCGCATGGAGCTGGGAATTCCTGACCTCTCCAGAGTGGGTCGGCATCGATCCGGATCGCCTGTATCCGTCCATCTACGAGGAGGACGAGGAAGCGTTCGAGATCTGGAACAAGGAAATGGGCATTCCGGCAGAGCGTATCTTCCGCTTTGGCAAGGCAGACAACTTCTGGGAGCATGGCTCCGGTCCGTGCGGCCCGTGCTCCGAGATCTACTATGACCGCGGTGAGGAATACGGCTGCCATAAGCCGGGCTGTACCGTGGGCTGTGACTGCGACCGCTATATGGAAGTCTGGAACAATGTATTCTCCCAGTTCAATAACGATGGACAGGGCAACTATACCGAGCTGGTTCAGAAGAACATCGACACCGGCATGGGTCTGGAGCGTCTGGCCTGCGTGGTACAGGGCGTCGGTTCTCTGTTCGAGGTCGATACTGTGCGCAATATCATGAAGCACATCGAGCGCATTGCAAATGTGACCTACCACGAGGATGATAAGGTAGATATTTCTCTGCGCGTTATCACCGACCATATCCGTTCGACTGCCATGATGGTTTGTGACGGCGTGATCCCGTCCAACGAGGGACGCGGTTATGTCCTGCGCCGCCTGCTGCGCCGTGCAGCACGTCATGGAAAGCTGCTTGGCATCAACCGCCCGTTCCTGACTGAGGTATTGGATACGGTGATTGCAGAAAACAAGGGACACTATCCGGAGCTTGCGCAGAAGAGCGACTATATCCATAAGGTCATCGAGATGGAAGAAGCACGCTTTGCGGCAACCATCGACAGCGGCTTGTCCATTTTGAATGAAATGATCGAGGCTGTCAAGGCAGAGGGCAAGACCGAGCTTCCGGCAGCAGATACCTTCAAGCTGTACGACACCTACGGATTCCCCATCGACCTGACCCTTGAGATTTTGGAGGAGCAGGGACTGACCACTGACCGTGCAGGCTTTGACGCGCTCATGAACGAGCAGCGTGTCCGTGCGCGTGAGGACAGAAAGAAAATGGGCGATCTTGGCTGGGCATCTGAAGATCTCGGCTTGGATAAGGCGATCAAGACCCGTTTTGACGGCTATTCGGAGTACGAGGAGCAGGCGACCGTGCTTGCGATCGTAGCAGGCGGTGAGGCTGCCGGTTCTGCACAGCAGGGCGATTCCGTGACCATCGTGCTCGATCACACCCCGTTCTATGCGGAAATGGGCGGTCAGGTTGCTGACTACGGTGTGCTGAAGAATGAAAGCGGTATGCTGGTTCGCATTTCCGATGTACAGAAGACCAAGGACGGCAAGTTCATGCATATCGGTACGGTCGAATCCGGTGTGATCGCAGTGGATGACACCATCACGGCTGCGATCGATCAGGAACGCCGTCAGGCGATCGCGCGTTCTCATACCGCGACCCACCTGCTGCAAAAGGCACTGCGTCTGGTTCTGGGCACCCATGTTGAGCAGGCAGGCTCCTACACCGATGCAGACCATGTACGCTTTGACTTTACTCATTTTGCAGCGGTTACACCGGAAGAACTTGCAAAGATCGAGGATGTTGTAAATGAGGCGATCTTTGCAGCATATCCGGTCATCACCGAGGAAATGCCCATCGACGAGGCAAAGAAGCGCGGTGCAATGGCACTGTTCGGTGAAAAGTATGGTACGACCGTGCGCGTGGTACAGGCTGGTGACTTCTCCGTAGAGCTTTGCGGCGGTACGCATCTGACCAACACCGCACAGGCAGGTCTCTTTAAGATCATTTCGGAGAGCTCGGTTGCAGCGGGTGTACGCCGTATCGAAGCACTCACCGGTAAGGGCGTTCTGAATTTCCTGCAGGAAAAGCAGGATACCATTCTGGATGCGTCCAAGGCTCTCAAGACCACACCGCATGACCTCATGAACAAGGTCGATCAGCTGATGGGTGAGCTGCGCGAGTCTGCAAAGCAGGTCGAGAAGCTGAGTGCACAGATCGCAAATATGCAGATGGCAGACCTTTACAACCTGTCTCATGACATCAAGGGTGTGAATGTTATCGCTGCAAAGCTGTCCGACGTGACAGCGGATATGATGCGCGTCATGGGTGACCAGCTCAAGGAGCAGGATCCCAAGAGCGTTGCAGTCCTGTCCACCGTATCAGATGGCAAGATCCAGTTCCTCTGTGTATGCGGCAAGGAGGCTGTAAAGGCTGGCGCCCATGCAGGTAAGATCATCAAGGAAGTTGCCAAGCTGTGCGGCGGTGGCGGCGGCGGCCGTCCGGACAATGCGACCGCAGGCGGTAAGGACGCATCCAAGCTGGAAGAAGCACTCGAGGCTGTGAACAACATCGTGGATGCACAGCTCGGTTAAACGATAACGAATGGAGGCCGTTCGATATGCAGGATTGTTTGTTCTGTAAAATTGCGGCGGGGGAGATCCCGTCCAAGAAGGTTTATGAGGACGATCTGTGCTATGCGTTTTTCGATATCGATCCGCAGGCACCGACCCATTTTCTGGTGATCCCAAAGCAGCATATTGCATCTGTGTCTGCGGTCACGGCAGAAAACCAGTCCGTTGTGGGACATATTTTCGGTGTGATCGCAAAGCTCAGTCAGGAGCTGGGAATGGAAAGCTACCGCGTGGTATCCAATATCGGAGAACAGGCAGGGCAGTCGGTATTCCATCTGCACTTCCATGTCCTTTCCGGACGCGATATGACTTGGCCGCCAGGCTGATAACAGGGATCTATGGGAAGTGGCGAAGCTGTTCGCCACTTCTTTTCCTATGAAAAGGGGAAGATAGGGAATATGCGATGCACGCTATTTACGTTTACAGTTGCGTTTTCAATCGGCTTATGGATCCTGTTGCTTATGCCAGAGAGGGCAGAATTTTTTATATTACATTCCCCGACCGCTATTTGGTTCGTGGTGCTCAGTGTGCTGCTCAGTCGATATCTGCAAAAGCCTTTGTTTGGATGCGTGATCGCCGGACTGTGTACAGGTCTGCTCTATACAGCGGGATATCAGCACATCTTCGTGCGCCCCATTTACCGGCTGGTCGGGCAGACGATGCAGATCACGGCAACGGTGTGTTCTGATCCGGAAGTGAACGAAAATGGTCAGCGCGTAGAGGTATCCATCCCAAAGGAAGTCCTGAAAGGGGGGTATCCCAAAGCAGAATTTTCTGCCACCTGTTATTTGCCAATCAGTGAAGACATCCTCCGTGTCGGGGATCGGATCGAAGCAATGGTTTCTTTCTATAAGCCGACCAAGCAGCAGGGGTTTGACCGCCAACGCTATCAGATGGCGCAGGGGAACTGGATCTCGTTTTCCATTTTGCAGGATCAAAAATCCAAAGCACCCGTGCATTTTGTGGTCACACCGGTGCAGAAGGTTCCGTGGTATGGCTTGCCGCAGGAATGGAACCGTGCGCTGGGTGCGCGGATCTTACAGCAGCTTCCTGAACGGGAGGGCGGCTTTTTATATTCTCTGCTGCTGGGCAACCGGAGCCATTTGGATTTTCTGGACGCACAGAATCTGAAAAAGGCAGGACTGAGCCATATCATAGCGGTATCCGGCATGCACCTGATGTTTTTGATCGGTCTCGTTCAGCTCATGTTCAGCCGTCGGATCGGTGTGATCCTTTCGATTGGCGTGATTGCTCTGTTTCTTCCAATGGCTGGCGGCTCACCGTCCATCCTGCGTGCAGGTATCATGGCGACCCTTTCGAGTGTAGCTTTTTTACTCGGCAGGGAAAACGATGGAAAGACTTCTCTGGCAGCCGCCGGCTTTGTGCTGCTCTGCAGCAATCCTTATTCGATCTTCCATTTGAGTTTTCAGCTTTCCTTTCTGTCCACGCTTGGCATTTTGTGTTATGCACGCCGGTTGGAGCAGCAGATCTTCGGGAAGATCTATGCCAGGGTTTCAAATCGGTTCTTTCAGAAGCCGCTGCGGGTGATTGGGGCATCGATTGGATGTTCGCTCTGTGCGATACTCTTTACAGCACCGGTGGTGATCTGGAACTTTGGGTATATGACCCTGCTTTCCATTCCGGCGAATCTTATTACCCTGGGAATCATCAGCCTGACATTCAGTCTTGGGGTATTTTTCTGCCTGATCCCGTTTCTTGCGCCCTGTCTGACTCCGGTTTTACAGCTGCTCATCGATTTTATCCTAAACTGCGCGAAAGTGGTCAGCCGTTGGCATTGGGGTGTCCTCTATTGGGAGGATGCAAGCGGAAAACTTGCCATCGCGATGGTGATCCTCATGATCCTCTTGCTGCTTGTAAAATGGAAATCGTTGATCACCGTTCCCCTTTGCTTCTGTGTTTTGGTGGGAGCAGCGACATTCGCACATCTCCAGCACTGCAATACCACGCGTGTGACCCTGCATGCTGTAGGGGATGGGCAGATGCTCTCGATCGCTAAGGGATATGATACGCTGTCGCTCATCGACTGTGGTGGTACAGGCAATCGAAATGGTCTGCGGCTGACGCAGGAGTTGATGAACGAGTATGGATTTTCTGAGATCGATACCATGGTGCTGACTGCGGTCGATCGATCCCATGCACAGAATGCTGCTGCTATTTTGGAAGCGGTACCCGTCAAAAGACTGATCGTACCGTCCCAGCGAAAGAAAGATGAAATGCTGGAGCAGATCCAAGACACCGCGCAAGAACAGCAGGTACCCGTGACGGTCTGGAAAGAAACAGGCGTTGCACCGATCACACTGGATGGGATCCTGTCCGCGGAAATTGCAGGCGGTGTGGATCGCAAGCTGGGCGTTCATCTTGCAGATACCGGACTGGATCTATGGGTCTTGCATAGCATGACGCAGACCATGCTTGTAAAGTTATTGCGTAAAACACCGCTCACGGCATCCGATGTGATTTTGGCAAACGGATTTGAAAAGCAGGAGCTGCTGGAGGAAACGCTGGAGATCCTGCATCCAGACAACATCATTTTATCCTCGGCTTATGCCTCGGCGCCTGCACTTTTGGGCGTGCCGGTGCAGTCCACTGCGGAAGCTGGGGATCTGGTTTGGCGCATCCCACATACAAGGAGGTGATCGGATGGCAAAGAAAAAGGAAGAAGAAAACGGGTTTGCACAGCTCAAAAAGGATCTCAAAACAGGGGAGCTGGGCAAGTTGTACCTGTTTTCCGGAGAGGAAAGCTATCTGCGGCAGCATTATCTGAATGACTGTAAAAAGGCGATCTTGGGAGACGGTGCATTTGCCGAATTCAATCTGTTTGAGTTCGACGGCAAGAGCATGACCCCCGACCAGCTGCGAGACGCTGTGGAAAGCTATCCGGCGATGACGGAACGAAAGCTCGTGATCGTGCATGATTTCGATCCTTATAAGGCTCCGGCGGCATTTGCCGAAATGCTGCCTGCACTTTTGAGCGATCTGCCCGACTATATCTGTCTGATTTTCCATTATGATACTTTGGAATATAAGCCGGACAAGCGGCTCAAGATCCATAAGATTTTGAGCGAGCACGGAAGTGCAGTGCAGTTTGGATTTCTGGATGAACGGCAGCTGGTCGATTGGATCCGCCGTCGCTGTCATGCGCTCGACCGCAGCATCGACGATGACTGTGCGCGGTACATGATCTTCCTGTGTGGTTCGTCCATGACCAATCTTGTCACGGAGATCGAAAAGGCGGCAGCATTCAGTACGACCGGAGAGATCAAGCGATACCACATCGATACCGTTTGCACGCGTGTCATGGATGCGGTGGTATTCGATTTGAGCGATGCCATTACAGAGCGGCGGTTCGATCGTGCCATTGCGCTGGTCGATGAGCTGCTGGCACAGAAAAACCCTGAGATCGTGATTTTTTCCACCATTGCACGGCATATCGAACGCCTGTATGCGGCAAAGCTGAACGAAAAGGCGAGGGGAGGGGAGAAAGAACTGCTCTCGCTGTTGGGGTCGGGCTCTCCCTACTACGCAAAGCGGATCCGCGCGGCGGCACAGCGTTTGCCGGAAAACTGGCTCAGGGAAGCTGTTCTGCTGTGCGGAAAGACAGATATTACACTGAAAAGCAGTGCAGGAGATAAGAAAAAACAAATCGAGCTGATGCTTTTGGAAATGGCAGCCGGATTGGAGCAAACATGATTCGAATTCAGGAAGTGATCGTTGTAGAAGGGCGGTATGATGTCAATACCGTCAAACAGGTTTTTGATACCGTTGTACTGGAAACGGGCGGATTTCGGATATTTTCCGACAAAGAACGCCTTGGAATGTTCCGGAAAATGGCAGAGCGCCGCGGCTTGCTGATCCTGACGGACAGTGACGGCGCAGGCATGATGATCCGCAACTATCTCAAGGGAGCGATCCCGAGCCATCTGGTCAAGCACGCCTATATTCCGGATATCATGGGCAAGGAATCGCGCAAACGCACCGCGTCCAAGGAAGGCAAGCTGGGCGTAGAGGGGATGAAGCCCGAGGTGCTGCGGCAGGCCCTGCGCCGCGCCGGTGCAACCATTTTGGATGAGACAGGGGAGTGTGTGCCCAAAGTCGGGGAGCAGATCACCAAAGCCGATCTTTACGCGCTCGGACTGTCTGGACAGGCAGGAAGCGAAAAGCTGCGCCGCCAGATCCTGCACGCATTGGAGCTGCCCGAACACTTATCCGCCAATGCGCTGCTCGACTTTCTGAACACGGTCTCTGATTTCGAGGAACTTTCGGCTCTCGTGGAAAAGATTCGAGAAAATAGTTGATAAATAGTTGACAAACTCTGAAAAAGGAGTATAATAAAACCATAAATTTAAGATCGTTCTGTTTCAGGGCGGAGTGAAAGTCTCCACCGGCAGTGGATCGATTGATGCAATCGACAAGTCTGCGAGCGCAAGCATGATGGGTGCAAATCCCAACCGACGGTTATAGTCCGGATGAAAGAAACAGGTGACATAGCAATGCTTTTGACATGCTTTTCTATGCCTACTTATTTAGCCCTAAGGTGTTTTTCCTTAGGGCTTTTTTACTCGAACAGGACGGCAGAAAAGGAGCATCTTCTTATGACCAAAACCACAAAACTCACGTACACGGCTGTCTTTGCAGCGATCGCTACGGTACTCATGTACTTTGAATTTCCGTTGCCGTTCATGCCGCCGTTCCTCAAGATCGACCTCAGCGGCGCGGTCATCCTGATCGGCGCATTCGTATTCGGGATCGGGCCTGCCATCACGATGGCAGCCATTAAGGATCTCATTCATGTGACACAGACGCAGACAGCAGGTTCCGGTGAATTGCAGGATTTTCTGCTGACCTGTACCTTGATCGTGCTTGCAGTTGCCATCTATAAGGCACATCGTTCCAAGCTGGGCGCGCTGATCGGCTGTGGGGTTGGAACCGTTGCAATGTCGATCATGGCGATGATCACCAATAAATTCATTATTTTGCCATTTTACATCAAAGGCATGGGCATGAATCTGGAAGCGATTTTTGATATGTGCAAGATGGCAAATCCCGCAATCGATGGCATGTCTGCATATTTGTTCCTTGCAGTATTTCCATTTACGATGATCAAAGGGATCCTGATCACAACGATCACTATGCTGGTGTACAAGCGTCTGCGAACCTTTATTGAGGAAAAGCATATCCATGCACAGAAAATCGCATCATCGATGTAAATCTGCGAATCTATCAAAAGCACCTGAAAAGGTGCTTTTTTTGACCCCTCCTGAGAGACCCCTACTCTTAATTAGACAAAATCTTTATTTTGTATAGTTGGTAATCAGGAGAAATCAGGGGCTCCTCTGCTCTGATTTTCACAGAAAGCCCCTGAAATACAGCTTACTTCACTTTATCAAATACAAGGAATCGATATTGCAATCCGGTCGGATCGGTAAACACTTCGCTTGCGTCCGTCTGCTTCCAGCTTGCAGACGCAGTCTGTGTGGTAACGCCGTCCACCTTGAAAAATGTGTCTGCGTTTTCAAATACGGTTTGGATACGCGTCAAATAGATGCGATCCAACAGCGGTTCAAACTGCTGGTACACCGATGCGCCACCAATGATAAAAACCTCACCGTCGTTCTGGCACGCCTGCGCGACGGTATCCAGATCATGAAAGATCTCTGCGCCTTCTACAGAAAACGCTGCATTGTGCGTCAGGATCAGATTGCGCCGGTTTTTGAGCGGTCGTTTCCCTGGAAATGTATCTAAGGTCTTGCGCCCCAAAACAACGGTGTGACCGGATGTGATTTCCTTAAAATGCTTGAGATCCTCTGAGATGGGATGGATCAGCTGTCCGTTCAGTCCGATCGCCCCATTGAGATCGGTTGCAACGATTGCGGAAAATGTCATGGTTATGCCCTCCCTTTTATTCTGCAACTGGAATATTCTTGATTTGCGGATTGGTCTCATATCCCTCTACATGCAGACTATCGACGGTAAATGCGTAGAAATCCCGAACATCTGGATCGAGCCAAACCTTTGGCGCCGGATACTGTGGCCGCGCGATCAGTTCCTGAACCAGCGGCACATGGCGGTCATAGATATGACAGTCACTGATGACATGAATGAGCTCCCCTGCCTGAAGTCCGGAAACCTGCGCGAACATCATAAGCAGCAGCGCATACTGGCACACGTTCCAGTTGTTCGCAACCAGTGTATCCTGACTGCGCTGGTTCAGGATCATGTTCAGCTTGTCCCCTGTCACATTGAGGGTGACACTCCAGCAGCAGGGCTCTAAATGCATATCCTTGAGATCGGAAAAATTATAGAGATGTGCCATCATCCGTCGGGAAGCCGGATTGTGCTTCAACTGCCACAGCAGGTTATCGACCTGATCCATTTCCCCCTGTCCAAAGGTGTACTTCTGTGCAAGCTGGTATCCATACGCCTTGCCGATCGAGCCCTCTGCATCTGCCCACTGATCCCAGATATGGCTGCCGAGATCCTTGATATTATTGGACTTCTTCTGCCAGATCCAGAGGATCTCATCGAACGCGCTTCTGAGTGCCGTCGGGCGCAGGGTCAGTGCCGGAAATTCTTCCTGTAAGTTGTAACGGTTGACGATACCGAATGTCTTGATGGTGTGTGCCGGTGTTCCATCGCTCCACTTGGGGCGTACCTGCAAATGTTCATCAGAAAATCCATCGTTCAGGATCTTCTGCATCATATCTACAAACAGCTGGTCTGCTTTGCTCATTTGATCTTCTCCTTTTTGCTGTCAGGCTTCACTTTCCCGTACCAGTTTATTTTGTACGGCGGTAAAATATGGGGGCAGCGGACATTCAAAGGTCATGCGCTCCCCTGTTCGCGGATGATCGAGGGAAAGCCGGTAGGCGTGCAGGCATTGCCCCTCCAGACTGGAAAAGCGATCCTTTTTCACGCCGTACAGCGGATCTCCGATGATCGGGTGTCCGATGGATGCCATGTGTACGCGGATCTGGTGCGTTCTTCCGGTTTCCAGCTGGAATGCCATCAGGGCATAGCCGCGGTAGCGTTCCAGCACCTGATAATGTGTGATGGCTTCCCGTCCATCTGGTACGATCGCCATTTTTTTGCGGTCGGTCTTGTGCCGTCCGATGGGCTGCTCGATGGTACCGGAATCCGCACGCGGATTGCCCACAACGATCGCCTGATATTCCCGCGCCGCCGAATGGCACGCGATCTGCTCGGCAAGCGATCGGTGTGCCATATCATTTTTCGCAACGACCAAGAGTCCGCTGGTATCCTTGTCGATGCGGTGTACGATGCCGGGGCGGATCTCGCCATTGATGCCGGACAGCCGTTCCCCACAGTGAAACATCAGTGCATTGACCAGTGTTCCATCCCAGTTCCCTGCCGCCGGATGAACGACCATCCCACGTGCCTTATCGACTACGATGATATCCGCATCTTCATAAACGATATCGATGGGGATATCCTGCGGTACGATCTCCACCGTCTGCGCGTCTGGGATCTGGACATGGATACAGTCACCGGCTGCCAGCTTATAATTTTTTTTGAGTACACTTCCCTGCTCCAGCGTCACATAGTTGTGCTCGATCCAGTTCTGTGCCATGCTGCGCGTCACGTCCGTGAGCTGTTCAGACAGATAGCTGTCGATGCGCTTGCCTGCCTGCGCCGCATCGATCTGAAAGATTTGTTCAGTCATGTTCGGGTTCCACCTTTGCGAGCTTATCATGTTGGATCAGATAGTAATAAAAGAACAGCGCGACACCGCACACAACGTAGATATCCGCGACATTGAATACCGGAAAATGGATCAGGCGGAAGTCGAACAGATCGACGACAAAGCCGTGCCAGATGCGGTCGATCAGGTTGCCGACTGCCCCTGCGAGGATCAAATACAAACCGACGCGGCCAGTTTTTGCATATACCATTTTTTTGTGCAATACATAGAGGATGCCTGCCATAATGATGGGGGTCAGGATGAGGAACAGCCAACGCTGATTTTGCAGGATGCTGAATGCCGCGCCATGATTTTCCACATAGGTCAGATGGAATACCGAATCGATGAGCGGAATGGTTCCGATCACAGAAAGTCTGGTAAATGCCCAATACTTGACCAGCTGATCGAGCACGATCATCAAGACGATCATAATTGCAATACTCATAGAAAAACTCCTTCAAAAAAGGCAGGCATTTGACTGCCTGCCTTTTGATACATTTTATTTATCCTACGACTTCGGCACAGCGTGCGCAAAGTGTCGGATGGGTGCTGTTCTGACCGATGGAGTCCACATACATCCAGCAGCGTTCGCACTTGTCGCCGGACGCGTGCTCGACTGCGATCTTGATGCCCTCAAGATTTTCACCGGACATGCCCTCACCTGCCCCGTGAATGACACGCAGCTTGGAGACGACACAGAGTGCAGCCAGTTCATCAGACGGGATCGCGCTCAGGAAGTCTGCGAGCTCGCCCTCCGCATAGACCGTGACCCATGCTTCCAGCGGCTTGCCGATGACCTTGTTCTTACGCGGCTCTTCCAGTGCCTTGTTCACATCGTCGCGCAGGGCGATCAGCTTGTTCCACTTTTCAGCCTGTGCTTCGTCGAATGCCCATTCGGCATGAACGGTCGGCATGGAGTTGAGCGCAATGTTTGCAGCATCATCGCCTGCACGGTGCGGCAGAGCCTGCCAGATCTCGTCCGCTGTGAAGCAGAGGATCGGCGCGATCATGCGAACCAGTGCGTCGAGGATCTCATACATTGCAGTCTGCGCGGAACGGCGCAGTACACCGTTCTTGTCCTCACAGTACAGACGATCCTTGATGACATCCAGATAGAAGTTGGACATATCTACAACGCAGAAGTTGTGGATCGCATGGAGTACCACATGGAACTCATAGTCGTCATAGCCCTTGATGACCTTGCGTACCAGTTCGTTGAGCTTCATCAGAGCCCAGCGGTCAAGCTCGCACATCTGCTCGTAAGGGATCATATCAGCCGCCGGATCGAATCCGTCGAGGTTTCCGAGGATATAACGTGCGGTGTTGCGGATCTTGAGATAGTTCTGCGCCAGATGCTTGAACATGTCCTTGGAAATGCGCATATCCTGACGATAATCTGCGGAGGATACCCACAGACGGAGGATATCTGCGCCATAGTCCTTGAGCAGTTCCTGCGGGCTGATACCGTTCCCCAGAGACTTGGACATCTTCTGACGCTCCTCGTCTACGATCATACCGTGTGTGATGACGGTCTTGTAGGGTGCAATGCCCTTGGTTGCGATGGCAGTCAGCATGGAGGACTGGAACCAGCCGCGGTACTGGTCGTTGCCTTCGAGGTATACATCGACCGGAACAGGCTGACCCTCGCGCTCCTCGATAACAGCAGCCCAGCTGGAACCGGAGTCGAACCATACGTCCATGGTGTCGGTTTCCTTATCGAAGGAATGGCAGCCGCATTCACACTGGATATCGTCGGTCAGGATCTCGCTTGCGTCCATCTCGAACCATGCGTTGGAGCCCTTCTTGCGGAACAGATCGGATACCAGCTTGATGGTCTTTTCGTTGACCAGCGGCTTTCCGCAGTCCTTACAGAAGAAGATCGGGATCGGAACGCCCCAGATACGCTGACGGGAGATACACCAGTCAGAACGCTCCATGATCATGGAGGTCATGCGCTCCTCGCCCCAGCCGGGGATCCAGTTGATCTCGCGGCAAGCCTTGACGGCATCTTCCTTGAGTGCTTCCACGGAGCAGAACCACTGCTCGGTTGCGCGGAAGATGATCGGGTTCTTGCAGCGCCAGCAGTGCGGATAGCTGTGCACGATATCTTCCATCGCGAGCAGCGCATTGCCTGCACGCAGGTCATCGAGGATGATCGGGGTGGTCTTTTCATAGTACATGCCAGCGTACTTGCCTGCGTCCGCAGTTGCGATACCCTTGCCATCGACCGGAACGATGATCGGGATATCATACTTCTGGCATACGATAAAGTCATCTGCACCGAAGCCGGGGGCGGTATGTACGCAGCCGGTACCGGCATCGAGTGTAACATGCTCGCCGTTGATGACGATGGACTCGCGATCCATGAGCGGATGCTGGGTCTTCATCATTTCGAGATCGGAGCCGAGCAGGGTTGCAAGAACTTCCCAAGACTCGATCTTGGCAGCGTCCATAACGCTCTTGACCAGTTCCTTTGCCAGCACATAGATCTCACCGTTCGGCACGCGAACGAGGTCGTACTCGAAGAACGGATTGACCGAGATCGCAAGGTTGCCTGGCAGGGTCCATGTGGTGGTGGTCCAGATAACGAAGTAAACATTTTCCTTGGTGCCGATGGCCTTGGTGATGACGCCCTTGTCATCGGTCACGGCAAACTTGACATAGATCGAGGAGCACGGTTCGTCCTGATACTCGATCTCGGCCTCAGCCAGCGCGGTCTCATCATGCGGACACCAGTAGACCGGCTTGAGTCCCTTGTAGATGTAGCCCTTCTTTGCCATTTCGCCGAAGATCTCGATCTGCTTTGCCTCGAAATCGTGGGTCAGGGTCAGGTAGGGGCGTTCCCAGTCGCCAACGACGCCCAGACGCTTGAACTGCTCGCGCTGGGTGTCTACATGCTGGCGTGCGAACTCCTCACACTTCTGACGGAATTCCGCAACCGAGACCTTGTCGCGATCCATGCCGTATGCCTTGATCGCCTGACGCTCGATCGGCAGGCCGTGGGTGTCCCAGCCGGGAACGTAGGGGGCACGGAATCCAGCCATGTTTTTGTAGCGGATGATGAAATCCTTGAGCACCTTGTTGAGTGCATGTCCCATGTGAAGGTTACCATTTGCGTATGGGGGGCCGTCATGCAGGATGAACAGGGGCTTGTCCTCGTTCTTCTGCATCATTGCATGATAAAGTGCATTGCTGTCCTGCTCCCATGCGGCAAAAAAGCCCGGCTCTCTTTTGGGAAGATTGCCACGCATAGGAAACTCGGTTTTTGGTAGGTTGATCGTTTCGTTATAATCCTGCGGCATTGTACCGTTTCCGTCCTTTCGTTTCTATCTCTTTCACCTGTGAAAAAGCGCGGTGAGATCAGTCATTTTCGGGCTTATAGTCCGCGCCGAATTTGAGTTCACCGAAATCGAAGCGAGCAGTTGCCTGCTCATGCAGACGCTGCGTATCTGTGATCTTGTTGGAAGTCAGTTCCATTTCAGATGCAGCGAGCTTATTGTCCTTCTGCGCTTCCACATACTGTTTTACGTCATCAGACAGATCCTCGTTGAGTGGGATCTGGACCTCATCGGGTGTCGTTACGATGGAATCGATGGTTTCTTCCTTACTTTCCGGGATCTCCACAGATTCACATACATCCTCTGCTTCGTCGGCTTCCTCTGCGGCAGACTGAAGCTCAGGTGCAGCAGCCAGCTTGACAAGGATCTTCTTCTGTGCGTCATACACAGCGATCATCTTGCCAAGGAAGTCTGCGTTGGTTTTCTTGGCGACCTCCAGACGCTGCTCTTCTGCTGCGATCTCGGCTTTGAGTTCCTTTACGCGCACTTCATACTTGACCTTAGCTTCATCAATGATCTGCTGCGCTTCGAGCTTTGCCTTATCCAGTGTTTCCTGCGCAATGCCCTGTGCAGATAACAGTGCGCGGCGCATCCCGTCCTCTACGGAGCGGTACTCGTCGATCTTGTCCACGAGCACCTTCATTTTTGCTTTCAGTGCCGCATTCTCTTTCTGCATCGCTGCATAGTCTTCGGTGATCTGCTCGATCACTTCGTCAACCGACTTTGGATCATATCCGTTGAACATTGCCTTTTCAAAGGTCAATGCCTGAATTTCCTGAACCGTCAGCATAGTTTTTTATCCTCCGAAATACATGAAGTGAATCTCTTTTCCTGCAAGGCAAAATGGTCGGAATTTCTCCGACCACCGTGCACTGTTTATACCAAACTGTATAGGATACTCTCCATCATTGACAGGGCCAGAAAGGCACAGAAGAATGGGATATCCAGCATGAAGCCGCGAAATGCGCCGATGTGATCGAACAGTGCGCGGAATGGCATGATGATGGGTTCCGTTGCGAGATACAACAGCTCCGCGATTTTGCTGCCACGCGCCTGTGGGAACCAGGAAAAGATCGCACGCGCCAGCATGAAGAACTGCAGCAGTTCGATGATCCTGGCAACTATAAAAACAAAATAATAAGACACGCTAATCCTTCAATCAAATATAAAGTCCGTTGCTTTCCAGCTCATCGATCAGGTCGCCCATGATATTGACATTATACGGGGTGATGATGAAGGTGCTGTTGGCAACCTTTTTGATTTTTCCTTCCTGCGCATACGCTACACCGCTGAGAAAGTCAACAAGGCGTCGTGCAACATCCTTGTTTGTCTGCTCCAGATTCAGCACAACGGTGCACCGCTGCTTGAGATGGTCTGCAATTTCCGCTGCATTCTCGAAGCGGTCGGGCTTGACGAGAACGACAGACAGCTGTGCGGTCGCATTGATATTGACCACGTTATTTTCCTTGCGAGGGGTGGTTGTCTCCCGGCTTGCGGAGGACGAATGATCGTACTGATTGCGTGGGGCAGCTTCAGGCTGAGCGTCTTCCAGATCCTCGTCACGCTGTACCGGTGCGAAATCATCGAAATCTTCTTCCATGTTCTCGCCCTTGACCCAGTCGAGAAAACCTTTCAACGATGCCATATTCCAAAACTCCTTTGTGGATACTTTTTATTTCTTTTTCTTCAGGTTGCCAAATCGGACTTGGCTTGTGCGTAGGGGCGGCGGCCGAAGATACCTGTGCCGACGCGCACGATGTTTGCACCGCATGCGATGGCCTGTTCAAAGTCGGCTGTCATTCCCATAGACAAATAGTCCATAGATACATTATCGTATTTTTTTGTGGATATGTCAACAAATAGTTGCTTCATTTTTGTAAAATATCCAGAACTTTTCTCCGCGTCTGCCTGCGCCGGCGGGATTGCCATAAGGCCGCGAATGCGGATATTGGGCAGATTTGGGAGGATTTCGAGTGCATCAGGCAGGTTTTCGGGCAAAAAACCGCTTTTTGCTTCTTCTCGCCCGATGTTGATCTCCAGCAGGATATCCTGACAGATCCCATGCTTTTTTGCCTCTTTATCGATACATTCTGCGAGCTTGACCGACCCGACCGACTGGATCAGGGAGACTTTCCCCATCAGATACTTGACCTTGTTGGTTTGCAGCGTGCCGATAAATTGCAGGTCGGCTCCTTCGTAAGCGCCCTGTTCATATTTATCCAGCAGCTCCTGCACGCGGTTTTCGCCGCAGGCAGTCAGCCCCATGGAAATGGCAGCCTGCACGCGCTCTGCATCGTTCATTTTTGTGGCAGCGACCAGCAGGATATCGGCAGGGTCACGCCCTGCCCGTTCCGCTGCGGCTGCGATCTGCGCTTTGATGGTGGAAAAACGTTCTTCTAATGTTCTGCGTTCTGTTTCTGTCATCATGTTATCACCTTCAAATCACCGAGTCCGGTTGCCTGCGTGATGATGGCGTCACCGATCACGAGGTCGGAGCTTGTCATACCCTTCTGCACAATATAATAGTCCGGTGCTTTATAGATCGGATCGATCGCCTTGAAGCGTGCCATGTTTCCGGTCAGGATATAAACACCGATCTGCGACTTTTCGTTCATGGTAATTGCAGAGACCGGCACTTTGATGCCGGTATAGCTGGAAAACACGATATCCACATTTTGCTGCCGGATGGAGACCAGCTCTCCGTTGACGACGGTGCTGGAAAAGATCACGAGGGACTCTTTGTGTGCGTCATCCGGCGTGATCGCCTCCACCATCGCCGGCACATTGGAAGCGATCTGAGAAAATTTGAGTGTCACATGCTGTCCGACATGCAGGCGGCTTGTGGCGGCATCGTCCAAGATCGCGGCAAACTGCCAGTCGAACCCGTTCATGACCTTGCCCATCTTTCCGTGCTGCGGGCTTACCCGCTGTTCGGTCAGCTTGCGGAACGCCGATGGGGTCAGACCGCTGATCTTTTCCGGTGTCAGGATGGATTCGTAGCCATCGACCACCTCGGAAAAATATCCGGAGACCGGCGCGCTGATGGTCGTACTCCTGCCATAAGCCTTTCCGGCGAGCCCTTTTTTCTCACTTTCCAGCGCGACGATCTGGGAGCGCAGCTCCCCGATGTCCAGATTGGAGGCGTTGCGCCGCAGGGCCAGCTTGCGCAGTTCGGTCGCGCTGTCCGCTGCACCGATGGGCATGCCGCTTGCCGTGATGGTGGAAAGCTGCTCCATTTGTGCTGTGATCTGCTGCTCGGTTTTGGTGTTGTCGTTTGCATAGCTGTCTGCCGAGCGAACGGCGGCATTGAGCAGCTCCAGTTCTGCGTCGATCTCCTCCAGCCGGCGGCTGGCATCCATGATGCTCTGGTCGGCATAGACGATCGCAAGTGCCGCTTCGGCTTGTACCTTTTCACCGTTGCTGACGATATGTTTTACGGTATTGCTCGATGTACCTTCCGTGATCGTCTCGTTGCGGATGAACCAGCCGGAAGTGGAAATAGAATCATCTACGGTCACATATTTCGCTTCGGTCGTCACGACCCCGATGCTGAGGGCTTGTACCGACTGCACCACGACATAGACACAGCTGAGGGCGACAAGACCGCCGATCAGCACGCGTCTGGGCGTGATATGCTTCCATAGTTCTTTTCTTGCTGACATGAAAGGTCTCCTTATTCACCCATCATGCGATCCTCCCTGCGCGCGTAGAACTCTACCTTTTGGCTGGGGATCATGGTTGAGATCGCATGTTTATAAATCATTTGCTGTTTGCCATCGCTTTCCAGCATCACGATGAAGCTGTCGAAGCCGCGGATGATGCCGCGCATCT